>JALSRO010000351.1 GCA_026984715.1 Chromatiales bacterium
CACATCCGAAACGCCAGGAACGAGTTCCGCTACACTCGCATGGACGGCTCCACCTCCCGCTACGAAGAGGGTGCCGCCTGCATCCGCATCCAGGCGGCGGACAACGTGGTGCTCCGCAACAACGAGCTGGAGAATTGCGGCAGCGGAATATTCACCATGTCCCAGGAGTACAACGAGGCCAGCCTGACCCGCAACCTGCTCATCGAGCGCAACTACCTGCACGACAACGGCCAGCCCGGCAGCTACCTGGAGCACGGGATGTATATCCAGGCCATCGGCGTGGTCTACCAGTACAACCGTTTCGGACCGAACGCCCCCGGCTCCGAGGGCGTCAGCCTCAAGGAGCGGGCCGCCGGCTCGGTCATCCGCTACAACTGGTTCGACAGCGGCAGCGCCCGCTTCCTGGATATCGTGGAGGTGGAGGATGCCGCCCCCTGGTACATCGAGGAGGAGTACCGCAAATGGGCCGCGGCCAATGGCGAATCCATCGACCCCGGGCGGCTGCAGAAGGTGAAGGAGGCCGACGCGGCCTACCGCAAGAGCTATGTCTATGGCAACTTCTTCAACCACGTGGGGAGCCAGACCGACTCCGGGAACCTCCTCCACTACGGCAGCGACAACGACCCGGCGCTCTCCCACAACGGTACCCTCTATTTCTACAACAACACGGTCTCCATCCGGCAGGACCGGGACGATATCTGGCGCTTCCGCCTCTTCTACCTGGGCAACCGCGATGCCCCCACCCGCTCGAAGGAGAGGGTCGAGGTGTTCAACAACATCATCTATCTCACCGGAGAGAACGGCACGCCGGCCTACTTCTGCCTCGATGATGTCAATGCCGGTACCATCCACTTCGGGGTCAACTGGATGACCAACAGTTGGCAGGATAGTGAGGCGATATCGGAGTGCTACGATGGAAACGGTGCAAATGGTCCGACCGTTACCGGCGTGAAGAATCTGCTGGACACCACCAATGCAGCAGCGCCTATCGATCAGGGGACACTGTCTCCAAGAGATACCCCGCTACTATGGGAAACCACGCAGAATATCCCTACCGAATACCCGGTGACAAGGATGTATGTGCCCCATCTGAAAGGCATACCACGCAGCTCGACCAGTAACCTGGGAGCCATGGAGCTGCCCCGCTGAGCAGTCGGAATCAGTGGCTCAACACAAAACGGCTCCGCGAAACAGGCCAGATTCATGGAAGCAATCCCGCCCCGCCATTTTCCTGAAGAGGTTGTATAGCGGGAAGAAACGAGATACGGGGTTATTGGTCCGCCCCGTCCGAGGGCTTCTATCTTCGATGGGAGGCGGCCCGCTCCGGCCCGCGAAGTTTGATCGCCAGCTTGTCCAGGATACCGTTCACATACCTGTGACCCGCCTCCCCGCCAAACGATTTGGCCAGTTCCACCGACTCATTGATGACGACGCGATAGGGAATGTCGGGCCGCTGCAGAAGTTCATAAGCACCAAGGCGGAGAATGGCACGCTCTACCGGATCCACTGCCTGCAGATTCCGATCCAGGAACGGGACAATCTCGTCATCCAGCGCATAGACCTGCCCAGCGACCCCACTGACCAGTTCCTGAAAATACTCCACGTCCACCTGCTCCATGGGATGCTCATCGAGGAACTGCCGCTTCACGGTCTCCATCTCCTGGCCAGTCATCTGCCACTGGTAGATGGCCTGAACAGCCCGACTGCGCGCCCTGCTCCGCTTGTTGCTCATGGGGCCGCAGCTAGTCCAGCTGTTTTAGCAGAGAGACCATCTCGATGGCAGAGAGCGCCGCATCCGCCCCCTTGTTCCCCGCCTTGGTGCCGGCCCGCTCGACCGCCTGCTCGATGGTGTCCACAGTGAGTACGCCAAACGTCACCGGAAGACCGCTCTGCAGGCCCACTGCGGCCAACCCCTTGGAGCACTCGGCGGCCACATAGTCGAAATGGGGAGTGGCCCCCCGAATCACCGCCCCCAGAGCGATGATTGCATCATATCTTCCAGAACCCGCCATACGTTGCGCCACGAGCGGGATCTCGTGGGCACCGGGAACTTTGACAATGGTAATGTCTTTGGCATGCACCCCGTGGCGCAACAGGCAGTCTACGGCTCCCGCCTGCAGGCTATCCACGATGAAACCGTTGAAACGGCTCACCACCAGCCCAAACCGGCCACCCTCCGCCACCAGACCACCTTCTATTGTATCGATACTCATTTTCGCTCCCCGCTATTCTGAATAGTACTCCACCACTTCGAGACCAAAGCCGGACAGGGCGTGCAGATGCTTGGGCGCACTCATGACGCGCATCTTGCGCACGCCCAGATCCAGCAGTATCTGTGCCCCGATTCCATAGGTTCGCAGCTCCTCACCAGCCGGTTTCTCAGGCATTTTCACCCCCTCGTCCTCCAGCTGGAAATTTCTTATCCGGCGCAGCATCTCGCCCTCCTGTTCCGGCTGGCGAAGGATCACCACCACACCACCTCCCTCCCGATCGATACAGCGCAGCGCCTCCCCCAATGGCCAGCTACTGGCGGAGCGGTGCCCGGCAAAGACATCACATAAACTATCCTGTATATGCACCCGAATCAAAACGGGTTTATCGCTTTCAATCCGCCCCTTGACCAATGCCACATGAAGGCGGTCATCGATCTGGTCCTGATACAGTTTGAGATCGAAGTCACCGTAGGCGGTAGGCATTCTGCACTCCGCCACCCTGACCACAGAGTTCTCGTTTTCAAGCCGGTACTTGATAAGATCGGCAATAGTACCAATCTTCAAATTGTGGCGGGCGGCAAACGACTCCAGATCCGGACGACGGGCCATGCTGCCGTCCTCCTTGAGCACCTCCACGATGACCGCTGCCGGTTCAAACCCGGCAAGACGCGCCAGGTCGCAACCAGCCTCGGTATGACCGGCCCGGGTCAGCACCCCTCCCGGCTGGGCCATCAGGGGAAAGACATGACCGGGACGAACCAGATCTTCCGGCGCTGCATCCGGCGCCACCGCCGCACGTACCGTCATGGCACGATCGGCGGCGGAGATCCCCGTGGTCACCCCCTGAGCCGCCTCGATCGAGAGGGTGAAGTTGGTACCATGCTTTTCATTGTTGTCCCGCACCATCAACGGCAGGTTGAGTTGCCGGCAACGTTCGGCGGTCAGCGTAAGACAGATCAACCCCCGCCCGTAACGGGCCATGAAATTGATATCCTCCGGCCGCACCCAGGTGGCTGCCATCACCAGATCACCCTCGTTCTCACGAGCCTCGTCATCCATGATGATGACCATCCGCCCCTGGCGAATATCATCGATAATCTCTTCTATGCTGTTCAGCTGCATCTATCGTCCCGAGCCATTCCGGCCAAAACCGGCCGCCAAGAGCTTGTCGAGGGTCAGCCCCGCGTAATCCGCCCCGGCCGCCCGCTCCCCCAGCAGCAGCCGTTCGAGATAGCGTGCGATTATATCAACCTCCAGGTTGACCCGACAGCCGGCCCGATAACCGCCGATGGTGGTCTGCTCCAGGGTATGGGGGACGATGTTCAGCATGAACTCCGACCCTGCCACTCCGTTCACGGTCAGACTGACGCCATCCACACAGACAGACCCTTTGGGAGCGATATATCTGGCCAGCTCCTCCGGGGCACGGACCCGGAGCCGCACCGACCGCCCCTGCTCACTCCGCTCGACCACATGCCCGACACCATCCACATGCCCGGTAACCAGGTGGCCACCCAGTCGAGAGGCGAGAGTGAGCGCCTTCTCGAGATTGACTGTAGATCCCACATCCAGCTCACCGAGCACGGTTCGAGAGAGGGTCTCGCCGGAGACATCCGCCCAGAACCCATTCTTCTCCAGCATGGTGGCCGTCAGGCAGACTCCGCTGACAGCAATGCTGTCCCCGATAGCTACATCAGCGAGTTCCAGCCTGCCAGTGTGGATGCGGATGCGTGCATCCGCTCCGTTCGACTCCCGCAGAACCACGCTGCCAACCGCTTCGATAATTCCTGAAAACATAGTATTGGAAACCAAAATCAATCTGGATTCTTGAAAACAGAGGCGGGGTGGGTCACGGCAGCGGTGATACGCCAGTCCTCTCCTACCGCCCGTATCTCCTCGATTTTCAGCGCAACCCGCTGACTCATGCTCCCCAGCCCCGGAAGGTGGAACAGCCCCCGAGCCTCGTCCCCAAGCAGGTGGGGTGCGACATAGAATACCAGCTCATCGATCAACCCTGCCTGTAGCATTGCACCGCTCAGCGTCGCCCCGGCCTCCAGCTGTACCTCGTTTATCTCCCGCTGCGCCAACTCCCGCATCACGTTGTCCAGCGCCAAGCCGCTCTCATGTGCCGGCACCGTGACCACCTCAACGTCAGGACCGGCGATGACTTCGACCCGCTGCGGCACCGCGATACCGGTAAAGATCAAGCTTTTTCCCGGCAGGGCGAGCAGCCGGGCCCGGGGGGAGATGCGAAGCTCCCGATCCAGCACAACACGCAGTGGCTGTCGCACGGCATCGCCGGAAACGGCAAGCCGCACATTGAGTGAGGGATCGTCCGCCAGTACCGTACCTATGCCGGTCATGATGGCCGAGCTGCGGGCACGCAGCCGCTGTACATCCATACGGGCCTCGCCGGAGGTTATCCAACGACTCTCCCCGGACGCCATAGCGGTCCGCCCATCCAGACTCATCGCCAGCTTGCAGCGCACCCACGGACGCCCCCGGCTCATGCGGCTGACGAATCCCCGGTTCAACCACCGCGCCTGCGGCTCGAGCACACCGCACTCCACCTGGATCCCGGCCTGTTTCAGCTCGGCCAACCCCTTGCCGGCGACAGCGGGATTGGGGTCCTGCATCGCGGCGACCACCCGCCGTACCCCCGACGCAATGAGCGCCCTGCTGCAAGGTGGTGTCTTGCCGTGATGGCAGCAGGGCTCCAAGGTGACATAGAGCGTTGCTCCGCGCGCATCCCCTCCGGCCAGCGCCAGGGCCTCGGCCTCGGCGTGCAGATCTCCTGCGCGGCGATGCCACCCTTCCGCCACCACCCGGCCCTCCCTGACGATGACGCATCCGACCCGGGGGTTGGGATCGGTACTGTTGAGCCCCCTTCGGGCAAGGCGCAAAGCACGTTGCATAAACTGCAGATCGGCGCTATCCATGGCGGTTCCCGGTGTCCCGAGGACGTGCTACCATATCACTCATCACAAGGACAACCACTTGGTAACGGGAACCCCGCTATGAACCCCAGCGAAGAGAAAGCGGAGCGAAGGCGTTTCACACGCGTGCCATTTGCAGCGAGGGTAATCCTCTCCAGCAAGAACGGAATCTGGCACGGCGAGCTGGTGGACGTCTCCCTGCGCGGTCTGCTGATGTCACGACCGGACAACTGGGACGGCACTGTCGACAGCGCCTGCCGCACGGAGATTTCACTGGAGCGGGGAGGACCATCGATCAGCGTGAATGGCCGCATCGCCCACACCGGTGAACAGCTGTTCGGTGTACGCTTCGAGCAGATGGACGTGCTGAGCGCCACCCACCTGCGCAAGCTGATTGCACACAATCTGGGCGATGAGTGTCTGTTGGAACGGGAGCTTGCTGAACTCATAAAGGCCCATCTTACCACTTGAGCCTGGAAACACACAGCCGCATCCATCTCAATGAACTACACCATAGTCCCCGTCACTCCCCTGGCCCAGAACTGCACGCTGCTCTGCTGCGAACAGACGGCACGTGCTGCCGTGGTCGATCCCGGTGGAGAGGTTGAACGGATTCTTGCCGCAGCACGGCGGGAGGGTGTGGAAATCGAGAAGATCCTGATTACCCATGGCCATTTCGACCACATCGGCGGTGTGGCAGAGCTGTCTGAACGGCTCTCTATTCCCGTCGAAGGGCCCCATCGTGGAGATCTGTTCCTGATTGAGTCGCTACCACAGCAGTGCCGGCACTATGAATTTCCGGAAGCGCAGGATTTCATACCGGATCGCTGGCTCAGCCAGGGGGATCGGGTGGAGTTTGGTAACCAACAGCTCGAGGTGCTGCACTGCCCCGGCCATACGCCGGGGCACGTGGTCTATTTTCACCAGGCAGAACGTGTTGCCGTCGTTGGTGACGTGCTGTTCAAGGGCTCGATCGGCCGGACCGATCTTCCCGGCGGCGATCATGCCACCCTGATTCAATCCATCCAGGAACGGCTCTGGCCCCTGGGGGATGATGTGCGTTTCATTCCGGGGCACGGCCCGCTCTCCACCTTTGGTGAAGAGCGCAGGAGCAACCCTTATCTTTGAGCCGGACCTCCCCGGGAAAGAATCCTCCGGCTGCTATCTCATGAATTCGAACAGCGACAACCCTTGGGCCTTGAGATAGACCTGCTGCGCCGCCTGCATGCCGACCATCTGCAGATTCAGCTTTCCCACCGCCTCTGCATAATCCAGATCTTCCAGGCTGGACATGACCTTCTTCAGATTGAGTACCGTGTCCTCGTTCATGAACACCTGGCCATCGACACTGTTGAGGCGGCTGCCGATACTGGCAGATACATTGACAAAATGGTCCAGTGCATTGTCCAGCTCATCTATAGCGCGGGTGATCTCCATCTCTGCCTTGGCCTTGTCGGCTGGGAGAGTCGAGGACTGGTTCAGAGCATCCGCGAGCCGTTTCACCGTAGTGAAGATATCCTGGCTGCTGGATGGCTTTACTGAGAAGCTGTCCACACCCACGGTAGGGCTTCCATCGATGGTGACGGCGGCTCCATCGAAGACGATCTCCTGCCCCGGAACGTAGGGCTTGGGAAATCCAGCCACAGGAGCGCCCAAGGTATCGTCCGTGACCAGCACCTGCCCGGCCGCCGGAAACGAGATAGTGTAGTCGTGGCTGGTATATGCCGCAATGTCGGCCACACGGCCACCATCGATGGTCCCGTTTCCGGTGTTGGCCGGATTGTATTCCGTACTGAAGACCTTGTTTCCGTTTCTGATACGCATGAACACGTCCGAACCGGCATCACCGTTTGGAATGTAGAAGTCAGGCCCGACCTGAAGGCGGCGCTGGCCATCGTCACCATTGTAGACATAGCCTCCACTGGTCACAGTGAACGGTGTGGTATCACCACGGTTGCCGCCAAAGAGATATTCACCGTTGGCATCCACGGAGTTGGCAGCGCCCAGCAGCGACTCCAGACGGGTATAGACCTCCTTGGCGATAGACTGGCGGCCAACATCGGAAAGCGCGCCGTTGGCGCCGGCCACTGCCAGCTCGCGTACCCGCTGGATAGTATCCACCACCCCTTTTACGACCCCCTCTTCTGCACTGAGACGGTTTTTCACCTGATCGGCGTTGGCCTGATACTGCTCCAGGATTCCGATCGACTCCTTGAAAGCATGAATCCTCGTGGCAGCCACCGGGTCGTCTGCAGGTGTCAATACCCGCTTGCCGGTGGCCATCTGCTGCTGAGTCTTGCTCAATGCCCCCTGCCGATCGATGATGCCATTGATGGCAGTCTGCTGCAGTTGACGAGTCGATATTCTCATCGGCATTACCTCCTCACCGCACCGAGCAGCGCATCGAACATGCTCTGCGCAGTACTGATCACCTGTGCAGATGCCTGATAGGCCTGCTGAAATCGCATGATATTGGCCGCCTCTTCATCCAGATTGACGCCGGAAACGGCCTCCCTCGCACTCTGTGCCTGCCGCAGCAGGCCCTGCTGCGCCTGATTGGCGATATCGGCCTGGTGGGTCTTGGTTCCGATGTCGGTAATGATACCGGCATAGGCATCCAGAAAACTGGCGGTTCCTCCCAGCATGCTGTTCCGGGTCTGGAGCCCGCTCAGGGAGAGCATATTGCTGTTGTCGCTGATCCCTTGGGAGTTGTATCCCACTTCGAAGCTGTCTCCGAGACCGGGGGCTCCTGCAACATGAACCTCATATCCATAGCCGAGCCCATTGTCCGCCACCACATCCATCCCGTTGGCCGGATCGTAGATATTCGGACCGCTGAGCAATGCCGGCGGACCCGGCGGGGTATTGTCGAAGACCCGATACTGGTTCGGAACGGTAGAGTCGAACTCTATGAGCAGCGGAGGGGCGAGCGCTCCCGGAGTAGTGGTGAACTCCGCGCCCGCCGTATTGGAAACCGCACTCACTGCAATCTGGCCACTACCGATATTGTCCGTACTGGCGGTCACCCGGATGGGGGACGCCGCTGCAATCTTTGCGGTATCGTTGATGGCCACATCGATGGAGCGTGCCATCCCCCGGGTGGGACGGATGAGAAATGAGTCTCCGGCCGCAGGTGGCCCGCCGCTGACTGCAAGGGTGAATCCATCTGCAGAGGTGAATGGCAGCGCTGCGATGGGGCCCTCCCCCTGACCGTCGGAGATCCGCGTCAGGGTATAGTTGCTACCGTCGAAGGTCAGCTTGTAGTCGCTGTCGCTCAGCAGATTGGGATCGGTAATGGTGGCGCTGACACTGGCGGTGGAAACGTTGCTGCTGCTCGCCAGCACCTCTGGCGAACCCACTTTGAAAAAATCCCCCCCCAGGGATGAGTTCAGGTCCATCCCCTGATGATGCTGTTTGTTGAACGTATCACTAAGGGCAACGGCGATTCGCCCGAGCGAGTTCTCTGCAGGGGCAATGATCTCAGTACGCTGATCGATCAATCCACCCAATCGTCCTCCAGTCAACAGTGAAGTGATATTGACGACCGAGTTCCCGTTGGCGTACCCGATGTCCATCTGGCTGGAGTCGTAGGCATTGGGGATGATACTCAGCTCCTGACTCTCGGTATCCGCCACCAACGCCTGGCCATTTCCGATATAGACGTTGAGGGTGAAATTACTCTGCTCCACCGTCTGAACATCGACAAATTTCGAGAGCTGCACCAGCAGCTGATCGCGCTTGTCCAGCAGGTCGTTGGGCATGCGCCCGCTATGGATCCCCGGCGAACGCGAGATCGCATCGTTCAGGGAGGCGATCTGCTGCGCCAGCGCATTGATCTCGGGAACGATGTTACTGACTTCCTGGTTGACGCTCTCTCGCAGATCGCTCATCCGTTTTGACATGACACCAAAGCGGTTGGTCAGACTCTCTGCCGAAGTAAGAAGCACCTGCCGAGCCGGTATCGAAGTGGGATCGTTCGCTACCCCTTGGGTGGCTGAGAAAAAGTCCTGCAGTGCCGGTGTCAGGCCCGCCTGGGGATCGGCCAGCATGTCATCCATCTGCGAAGCGTAGTTGTAGGAAACCTCGAGATAGCTGCTGCGCGTGGTGTTGGAAACCACCTGTCCATTGAGAAACGAGTCGTAGACCCTGCTGACGTTGGTGACGTTCGAACCGGCGCCAAGATACCCCCCCGCGGAGTAGACCGGTGTCCGGTTGCTGATGTCGGTACGCTGGCGGGAGTATCCCTCGGTGTTGACGTTACTGACATTGTTGCTGGTGACTGCCAGCGAGCGTTGCGCCGTCAACAGACCGGATATTCCGATATTCAGTGGATTACTCATCACTCATCTCCCGCAAACGCGACATCATATGATGATATCGTCTCGCCACCGGAAAACTTTATCGCAGCCACCGCGCTACGCATCACCCGACCCTCCAGAATGCGTGTAATCTTCTCCGCATACCGGGGGTCGGTTGCATAACCCGCCTGCTGAAGCGCATTGATAAAGGCCACATCATCACCGGTTTGCCGCAGGGCCTCCCCGTAGCGGGGATTGGTGCGCAAAAATTCGGCATAGTCGGCAAAACTCTCCCGGTAACTCTCATAGGCACGAAACCGGGCATGCTGCCTTGTCATGGCTCCATGAACATACTCCAGTGTATCGACAC
>JALSRO010000352.1 GCA_026984715.1 Chromatiales bacterium
GTGGAGTCCATCGATGCCGCGGTGCTGGATATGCTGGTCAAGGATGATTTCATCCCCGTCATCGCTCCCATCGGCATCGGCAGGGAGGATCGGCAGACCTACAACATAAATGCCGATCTGGTGGCTGGCAAGCTGGCGGAGACCCTGCACGCGGAGAAGCTGATGCTGCTGACCAACACCCCTGGGCTTCTCGACAAGGAAGGGGAGTTGCTTACCGGGCTGTCACCATCGGCGGTGGATGAGCTGATTTCCGACGGCACTATCTACGGCGGGATGCTGCCAAAGATCCGCTGTGCGCTCGATGCAGTACGTGGCGGGGTGCGCTCTGCCCACATCATCGATGGTCGGGTGGAGCACGCGTGCCTGCTGGAGATCTTCACCGACGAAGGGGTGGGGACCCTGATAAAGGGAGGGATCTAGATGGCAGCAGATTCCCCGGCCAGGCCGGAAAACGACCGCAAGCAGCAGATCCTGGAGAGTCTGGCCCGGCAGCTGGAGAGCAATCCCGGAAAGCGTATCACCACCGCCGCCCTGGCCAGGGCCGTAGGGGTCTCGGAGGCGGCTCTGTATCGCCATTTCCCCAGTAAGGCCCGTATCTTCGAGGGGTTGATGGAGTTCGCGGAGCAGACGGTGTTCAGCCGGGTCAACCGTATCCTGAAGGAGCAAGATGAAACGGAGGTGCGGTGCGGATTGATTCTGGCGGTGGTGTTGAGTTTCGCCTCCCGCAATCCCGGTATCACCCGGGTACTCCTGGGTGAGGCGCTGACCGGTGAGCCGCAGCGTCTGCATCAGCGCGCCGGCCGTTACTTCAGCCGTCTTGAGACCCAGCTGAAACAGGTGCTGCGGGAGGGGGAGGCGGTCGGGAAGGTGCGTCTGGCCATTCCGGTCGATGGTGCCGCCAACCTGATGCTGGCGGTAGTGGAGGGGAGAATGCGACAGTTCCTCCGGGGGGGGGTCTCCCGCTCCCCCCTGGATAACTGGGAGCAGCAGTGGAAGATTCTGGTTCGCGCGCTCTTCTCTCCGCATAACTGAAACAGCCGGACAACCTTCCGTAGCAGGCGGAGCACCATCGCCGGCTACCGTTACAGCTTGCCTTTGCCTTGCGCTTCATTTAAAGTTGTTCCAATTATATCAAGCTTATAACTACATGGTTGTGGCCAAGCGTACCGCATACCCTTTGCTGTCATTCCAAAAAAGAGTAAAAATCAGGGTTGAACCGAAACTGCAGCGCATGTGGGCGGTAGCGGTTGCAGCCCTTCTGCTGTGCCTCCCTTTCAGCGCCAGTTGCGACGAGGAACTCACCTACACCGTTCAGCCAGGCGATACCCTGGAGAAGCTGGTGGCCGAATATGGAACCGATTCGGTCAAGGTGGAGCAGCTGCGCCGTTTCAACCGGTTGGGCAGTGTGCGCAAGGTCCCCCCCGGGACCCGGATACGTTTCCGTCTGGGGTGGCTCAGGGTCAAGCCGCTCGAGGCGAAAGCCGTGGCGGTGTCGGGTGCGGTGACCGTCAGCCGTTCGGATCGTGCCGGAGTCGAAACGGTGCGCAAGGGGGAGGGGTTCAAGCCGGGTGATGTTCTACAGACCGGTGATGATGGGAGCATCATGCTGCTGTTCGGCGACGGCTCACGCCTGCTGCTGCAGAGTAACAGCACGATCACCTTCGAGGTGCTGGAGGCCTATGGTGACGGCAATCTTCCCAACATCCGGCTCTATCTGAATCGTGGGCGGATAGAGACGACCGTTGCCCCCAACAACTCGCCGAACCGGCGTTTCGAGATCAAGACCCCTGCAGGTAGTGCAGGGGCGCGGGGAACCCGTTTCCGCGTGGGAGCAGGGGGCAACGAGGTGCCACGGATCTATACCGAGGTCACCCATGGCACTGTGGCCGTGGCGGCGGGGGGGAAAGAGCTTCCCGTGGTGGAGAACTTCGGTACAGTGGCCGAGGTAGGCCATCCCCCCATTGCTCCCTTGCCGCTGCTGCCGGGGCCGGATCTCGCCCCGCTCGACTCCTTGTTCCAGCGCATGCCGATGCAGCTCTCCTGGAGCGCGCTCCCCGGTGCCACGGCCTATCGGGTACAGATC
>JALSRO010000353.1 GCA_026984715.1 Chromatiales bacterium
TGAGGCGGGACTTCCACGCTCTCCTGGTGCGCCATGCTGGCCATCCCCTTTCTCATCATGGTGCGATGGATCTCCACCCGTTCGAAAGCAGGGCTCTCCGCACCAGTCACCGCTACAGCAGCGTCGGCCCCGTTCTGCAGAGTCATGAACCCAGCCAACACCTTGGCAGCCGGGGGAGCCTCCCGGATCCAGCCGTTGTCGATGGTAACCGTTTCCGCTTCATGGTGGAGACCGCAATCGGCGTCTGCCACTGCACTGAACAACAACAGACCTGCCAATACCGGCCAAACCACCTTCCCTCTCGTCATTGTCTCATGCCCCTATACGTTGAAACGGAAGTGCATCACATCGCCATCCTGCACCACATACTCCTTGCCCTCCAGCCGGAGCTTGCCAGCCTCGCGCGCCCCCTGCTCTCCCTTGCAGGCCATGAAATCCTCATAGGATGTCACCTCTGCCCGGATGAAACCCTTTTCGAAATCGGTATGGATCACGCCGGCAGCCTGCGGGGCGGTGGCACCGATGGGGATGGTCCAGGCACGAACCTCCTTGACCCCGGCGGTGAAGTAGGTCTGCAGACCCAGCAACTGGTAGCCGGCACGAATCACCCGGTTCAGACCAGGTTCCTCGAGCCCCAGGTCGGCCAGAAACTCCCCCTTCTCCTCCTCGTCCAGTTCAACCAGCTCCGCTTCGATGGCTGCGCACACCGCCACCACAGCCGCTCCCTCCGCCTGTGCCAGGGTTCGCACCTGCTCCAGCCACGGGTTGTCTTCAAAGCCGTTTTCATTGACGTTGGCGATGTACATGGTGGGCTTGACAGTCAGGAGATGTAGGTCATGGAGCAGTTTCAGCTGTTCATGATCCAGTCCCATGGCGCGGACCGGCTCACCCCTGTCCAGCTGTTCGCGCACCTCCTCCAGCAGCCCCAGTTTCGTACGCGCCTCTTTGTCACCACTCTTGGCGATCTTGCCAACCCGCTGTGCTGCCTTCTCGACACTTTCGAGATCGGCCAGAGCAAGCTCGGTATTGATCACCTCGATATCGCTCAGAGGGTCGATCCTTCCTGCCACGTGAACGATGTCATCATTCTCGAAACAGCGCACCACCTGAGCAATGGCATCGGTCTCGCGGATATTCGCCAGAAACTTGTTCCCCAGTCCCTCTCCCTTCGATGCCCCCGCCACCAGACCGGCGATATCCACAAACTCCATCGTGGTTGGGACGATGCGCTCCGGTTTGACGATGGTGGCCAGTCTCTCCTGGCGCGGATCCGGTACCGGAACCACGCCCACATTGGGTTCGATGGTGCAAAACGGATAGTTTTCCGCCTGGATCCCTGCCTTGGTCAGCGCATTGAACAGGGTGGACTTGCCCACATTGGGCAGGCCGACGATGCCGCATTTGAATCCCATAGAGTATCCTGTTGTCCGATGCCAGCCCGTATCAGCCCGACATCCCCACCTTCCGGGAATGGAGCCGATTCATGACCTTCTGAAACTCGCCATGAATGATGTGTGGCAGCTCGCTCACCGCTCTGTCGATGGCCTCCACTATCAACCGGCGCTCCGCTTCCGGTGGCTTGCCCAGCACGAAACCGGTCACATCCCTGGCGCTGCCGGGGTGCCCGATTCCGATGCGCAGACGCGCAAATCCGTTTCCACCCATCAGGGAGATGATATCCCGTAACCCGTTGTGCCCCCCGTGACCACCGCCCTGTTTGAGGCGGATGCTTCCCGGAGGGAGGTCCAGATCGTCGTGGGCCACAAGGATGGCTTCGATGGGAATCCGGTAGAAACGGGCCAGGCGCGCCACTGCCTGGCCGCTACGGTTCATCCAGGTATCCGGCTTGAGCAACCAGAGGGGGGAGCCCTGTACCTCGATCCGACACACCTCCCCTTGAAACTTCGCTTCACGGCGAAACGGCACACCCCACTCCCGGCTCAGGGTATCGACGAACCAGAAGCCAGCGTTGTGCCGCGTCAGTTCGTAGCCATCACCCGGGTTCCCCAAGCCAACGATGAGCTGAATGGAAGAGGCAGACACCGGTCAATCAATCGAGGCTGCCAGGCTTCTACTCCTCTTCGCCCTCGCTCTCGCCCTCTTCATCAGCGGCAACAGCCCCGGTATCACCGGAACCACGGGTGGCCTGAATCGCGGCAACTGCCACGTCGTGCTCTTCCCCGTGCAGCAGCTGAACCAGCTCCACCCCTTTGGGGAGTTTGATATCGGAGAGATGCAGCGACTCTCCCAGCTCCAACCCGGAGAGGTCCACCTCGATATATTCCGGCAGGTCCTTGGGAAGGCAGTTGATCTCCACCTCGGTAACGGCATGGGTCACGATTCCCCCACCAACCTTCACGCCGGGAGCTGCATCGGCACCGACGAAGTGCAGCGGGACATTCACCCGGATGCTCTCTCCTGCACTCACCCGCATGAAATCGAGATGCTGGATGAAGGGCTTGGCCGGATGGCGCTGCATATCCTTGAGGATGGCCTGCTCCTTGTTTCCTCCGATATCGATGGTCAGGATGTGGGAGTAGAAGGCCTCGTTCTCCAACTGTTTCAGAAGTTCGTTGTGATCGATGGACAACGATACCGGCTCCTTGCCAGCCCCATACAGTATCGCCGGTACCCTGCCGCCACGACGCAGGCGGCGGCTCGCACCTTTGCCCTGGTCGTTGCGGGGCTCTGCTGTTACTACAAATTCACTGCTCATTTCTCTCTCCACTATTTTGCACCCGGCGATATCGAACCGGATTCCAGACAGCCTCCCCCGCGACCAGGTTCGGCAAGTTATACCCGACGGTGAGGACGGGAATTCCACTACTCCATATACAGGGAGCTTACAGACTCTTCGTTGCTGATCCTCCGCATGGTCTCGGCCAGCATTTCGGCAATGCTCAACACCCGGATCCTGCCGCATTCACGGGCCTCTGGACGCAGCGGGATGGTGTCGGTCACCACCAGCTCATCCAGCTGGGAATCCATGATGTTTTTTACCGCCGGACCGGACAGAACCGGATGGGTACAGTAGGCGCTCACGCTGGCGGCGCCGTGCTCCTTGAGGGCCCCGGCCGCCTGGCACAAGGTTCCAGCGGTATCCACCAGATCGTCCACCAGCACGCAGTTACGGCCACTCACATCCCCGATGATGTTCATCACTTTGGCCTCATTGGCCCGCGGGCGCCGCTTGTCGATGATTGCCAGTTCGGCATCGTCCAGCTGCTTGGCTACGGCACGGGCACGCACCACCCCCCCGACATCCGGCGACACCACGATGAGATTCTTGTGCTTCTGGCGCCAGATATCACCGATCAGAATGGGTGAACCGTAGACGTTGTCCACCGGGATATCGAAAAATCCCTGGATCTGATCGGCGTGCAGATCCACGGTCAACACACGGTCGGTACCCACCGCCTCGATCATGTTGGCGATCACCTTGGCCGTAATCGCCACCCGTACAGAACGGGATCGCCGATCCTGGCGCGCATAGCCGAAATAGGGGATCACCATGGTGACACGCCCAGCCGAAGCACGGCGCAGCGCATCGACCATTATCAGCAACTCCATCAGATTGTCATTGGTGGGCGCGCAGGTTGGCTGGACGATGAATACATCCTTGCCACGCACGTTCTCCATGATCTCCACCATGACCTCACCATCGCTGAAGCGGCCGACGATAGCCTTCCCCATCGGGATGTTGAGATGGCCGACGATGGCCTGCGCAAGCTGGGGATTGGCGTTGCCGGCAAAAACCATCATCCGGTTGTCGGAGACTGCCGCGCCCTTTGCCCGTGGCATGAAATTCTCTGTATGGTGGATTCGATTGATCATAGGGATAGTCGAAACACCGGCCGGCCGGTGGCAAAAACAGCTGCTGAATGTGCTATATGTGCTATATTCATGGGAACCGATATGGTTGGGGCGCCAGGATTCGAACCTGGGAATGCAGGGATCAAAACCCTGTGCCTTACCGCTTGGCGACGCCCCAGCTTAACTTTGTCGAACGGGGTTCAGCTCATCCAGCCGCTCCAGCAAAGGCGAGCGATTGCAACCTCTGGCCACAAAACCCCGCCAACCGGAAGGGAGTTGCCGCAGCACTTCTTGCGCGGCCGCCCGTTCCTCGAACGGCGCAAATACGCAGCCGCCGCTCCCGGTCATTCTGGCTGGCACCCGCCTTTCCAGCCACCGCAGAGCCTCTGCCACCTCAGGGTAGCGCTTCACCACTACGGGCTGGAGCATATTGCACCCTTCCCCTTCGAGAAAGGCGCGTATTGTAATAGGCTGGGCGTTGCGTATCAAATCCGGCGCAGAAAATATCTCCTTCGTCGCCACGGCAACCCGTGGTATGAGGACTACAAACCACGGCTCGGAAAGCTCCAGAGGAGTAAACTGCTCTCCAATCCCCTCTGCCCAGGCTGCGTGACCATGGATGAATACAGGGAGATCGGCTCCCAGGGTCAAACCCAGGGTGGCCAGCTCCTCCTGGTTCAGGCCAGCATCCCACAGGTGGTTCAGCGCTACCAGAGTGGTAGCCGCATCGGAGCTGCCACCACCCAACCCACCCCCCATGGGAAGACGCTTCTCCAGACCGATATCGACCCCCGCAGTCACACCACAATGGCGCTGCAACAGGCGTGCAGCACGGAGCGTGAGATCATGCTCGGCATCCACCCCGTTCAGCGGGGTGGTGCGTTGAATGATACCATCTTCCCGTACATCGAAGATCAGGGTATCTCCATAGTCGAGGAACTGGAAGACAGTCTGCAGAAGATGGTAACCGTCCTCACGTCGACCCGTAACATGGAGGAACAGGTTCAGCTTGGCGGGAGCCGGCCAACAGATCATGTGTTGCGAAGCTTTCCGTGGTGGTGCCGCATCACCGGCATCGCTGCCAGTACCCAGCGATCGATGACGAGCCGTACCTTCAAATCCCGGTTGTCCAGAAACAGCTTTGCGGGCAACTCCATATTGCGAAGGCGAGTATAACGCTTGTAGTGCATGTGCCAGCCGGCCTGACGCAGCTCCTTCAACCGCCCCTCTCTGTCCAGCACCACTTTTGCCGGTACTTCCCGTTGGGGGACACCCCGCACCCAGTAGCGCAGCGCCGCAATGGGCAACCGGACACCGGTCTGCCGATAGAGGATCGCCGCGGCATCACCGCGCCGAAACACAGTCTTACCCTTGCTGCGCAGTGCTACCCCGTTGGCATCGCCGGCCAGGGTCAGAACCCCGATGCCGAACGGCCCGCTCAGCTGAATATGATATCTCTCTCCCCACTGGCGCCAGGAGAAGTTTGCATTGAAACCGTCGTTTCCCGCCCGGACGGCGATACGGCCCCGCAGATCCCAGCTCGTCAAACCCTCCAGGATCGGTTGCTGCCTGCGCCACGTCTGTATCGGGTCCTGCACCGAATGGCGCACCTGCTGGCTGCTGCAGGCGGTCAACAGGAGAAACAGTCCAAGGGAGAGCGCACCCAGCCACGACCTGCTCATTTCAGATAGCGCTGCATGACATCACGGAGTTTGTGATCATCCGGGTGGCGTTCCCGGGCCCGCTCCCACACCCGGCGAGCCTCCTTGGGATCACCGGAGACCCAGAGCACCTCTCCCAGATGGGCTGCAATCTCGGCATCATCCGCAATATCCAGCGCCTTGCGCAGATATTCGATAGACTCCCGATAGCGCCCCATGCGAAAGAGAACCCATCCCATGCTGTCGAGAATGGCCGCATCCTTCGGCTCCAGCTCGTAGGCCCGCTGGATATAGCCATAGGCCTCTTCGTATCTGTCGGTACGATCTGCCAGAGTGTATCCCAGTGCATTGAGCGCCTGGGCGTTGTCCGGGTCGGCCTGCAACATCCGGTGCAGATCCCGCTCCAGCACCGCTATGCGGCCAAGCCGTTCGGCCGCCATGGCGTGAGCATAGAGCAGCTCCGGGTTGTCGGGGTGACGCTCCAGTGCGCGTTCGAGAACCTCGAACGCGTCGTCGTCACGATTGGCTAGCCGCAGGATATCACTCTCCACGAGAAGAGCACGGATCTCCCGGCGCGGACTCTCCTGCGCCAACTCGTGAAGCATCCGCCGCGCCCCATCGATATCCCCGCCACGGGCCGTCAGAATGGCAATCCGCAGCTGCGCCTCGAAGTGGTTGCCCCCTCCATGCACCTTCCGGTACCAGCGCAACGCCTCGGCGTCCTTCTTCTCCATCTCGGCGACACGGCCAAGAAAAAAGCTTGCATCCGGAATACGCTGACCGTTATGGACAAGAGAAGAGAAGTATCTCCTGGCCTCCTGGAGGTGATCCGCCTGCAGAGCGAGCAGGCCCAGAGCATACAGGACATCCTCATTGTCGGGAGCCAGCTGCTCCAGCCGTTTGAACTCCTGCTGCGCCTGCTCGAAACGGCGCTCCTCCACCAGCATACGGGCATAGGAGATGCGGATATCCAGATCATCCGGCTTGAGCTCGATCGCCTTGCGATAGGCTGCAGCCGCCGCGTCGATATCACCCTCGGCCTGCTTCAGCCTGGCCCTCAGCAGGTAGGCATCACTCCAGCCGGGGCGCATCACCACCACTCGGTCCAGCAGCTGATGAGCCTTGGAATAGTGCTCTGCGCGCAGTGCCAGATGCGCATACGCAAACAGAGCATCCGGATCATCGGGATGACGCTCCACCAAACCGGACATGGCCTGCAGGGCCATCTCCCTGTTCTGCTCCCGCCCAAGCAGCTGGGTGACGAACATATATCCCTTGTGCGGCTGGTCGGCATGGGAAGCCCGCACCTTCTCCAGATAGGGAAGCGCCTTTAGGGGAAGACCGTTACGCAGATACATTATCGCTACCACCTGCAGTGCCTCACCATCATCCGGAGCCAGAGCCGCCCAGCGGAGCGCAGCCTGCAACGCCTTTTTGTTCTCCCCGGCATAGACGGCAATCTTTGCGGCCCGCTCGGCGATTCCCGGATCATCGGAGAGCTCCGCTGCGCGCAGATAGCTCTCCGCAGACATCCCTACCGCGCCGCGCTGGCCTGCAATTTCACCCACCAGGAGGTCATACAACAGAGTTGCTTCAGCGGAGTCACGAGGCGCCTCGGCAGCCGCATGCGCAGCCGTAGAGGGGCTACTGCTCCCCACCGGAAGACGGGAGGTGGCACAGGACGACAACACCATCACAGCCCCCGTGGCAAACAGAACCACCCGGCGGAAACCGGCAGACGCGGTGCTGGAAATCAACCATCCTCTCCTCGGCAAACCACGCCCGACTACAGCACCACTGGAGTACCGCACCCTCCATGCGCATGCACCGGAAACCTCCCCACGATGGATAGAAACTCTCATTTAACCAGTGACTCCCGATTACAACGAATACACAACTATACCCAACTTCCACCCCTTTTTTCATCAAAATCGTTAAATCTACCCCATCGAACTTGTATTCAAGCCATGCATGACGCAGAATTTATATATCTCAATCTGCATGACGGTCTATGTCCCTGCTGGCATTTGGTGTTAACCACAAAACAGCCCCGGTCGAAATTCGGGAAAAGGTAGCCTTTGCCCCCGATCGGGTCACTGACGCGCTGCAGCAACTGCTGGCGCGCGAGGGGCTGCGCGAGGCAGCGATTCTCTCCACCTGCAACCGGACCGAACTGTACTGCGGAACCACGGCCGACGCAGACGAACAGCTGGACTATCGGAAAATCCTGCTACAGTGGTTCTGCACCTACCACAACCTCGACCCCAAGGTCGTGGCGCCCTATACCTATCTCTATCCCGGCCGCTCGGCCGTCCAGCAGATCATGCGGGTGGCGAGCGGCCTCGATTCCCTGGTGCTGGGAGAGCCCCAGATCCTGGGCCAGATGAAGGCAGCCTATGCCACCGCCTACCGGGCAGGAACCATTGGAAGCCAGCTCAACCGACTGTTTCAGCACACCTTTGCGGTTGCCAAAAGGGTGCGCACCGACACCGCCATCGGCGCCAGTCCGGTGTCGGTGGCCTTTGCAGCGGTCAGCCTGGCAAAACAGTTTTTCAGTAGTCTCGACAAACATACCGCCCTGCTGATCGGAGCTGGAGAAACTACCGAACTGGTAGCACGCCATCTGCGTGAAAATGGTATCGGCCGTATCATTATCGCCAACCGTACCCTGGAAAACGCCCACCTGCTGGCCAGCGAGGTCAATGGCTATGCCATCGGACTCGGAGAGATTCGGGGTCATCTGGCGGAAGCCGACCTCGTGGTTTCCTCCACCGCCAGCCGGGAACCGATAATCGACAAGGAGGATGCCCAGCGGGCCATCAAGGCGCGCAAGCGGCGCCCGATCCTGATGGTGGATATTGCCGTTCCCCGTGACATCGCCGCAGGGGTGAGTGAGCTCGATGACATCTATCTCTACACCGTGGACGATCTGCAGGACATCATCCAGGAGGGGCTCCGCTCCCGGCAGGAGGCAGCCAAGCAGGCGGATGAGATTATCGACAACCATGTCTCCCATTTCATGGGGTGGTTGCGCTCGCTGGACGCGGTGGATACCATCCGCAGCTACCGCGAAGATGCCGCCCGCACCCGCGATCTGGTGCTGGAAAAGGCACGACGCCACCTCGCTGCCGGCCGCGACCCCGAGCAGGTGGTGCAGGAACTGGCCTACAGCCTGACCAACAAACTGATCCACACACCAACCGCCGAGATGAGTCAGGCCGCCTATGCCGGGCGGGACGATCTGCTCGAAGCGGCACGTGAGCTGTTCAATCTGAATCGAACCGGCAAGATACCATCTTGAAACCCTCTATTCGCAGTAAAATCGACGGCCTCGCAGAGCGGCTGGAGGAGATCAACGCCCTTCTGGCCGACTCGGAGGTGATCAGCGATCAGAACCGCTTCCGTACGCTCTCCCAAGAGTACTCACAGCTGAGCCCTTTGATCGACACCTATCGAGAGTACTGTCAGCTTGAGGAGGATATCGAAAGCGCCAAATCCATGCTCAAGGAAGACGACCAGGAGCTGCGCGCCATGGCGGAAGAGGAGATCGACCAGGCCCGGAAGCGCAAGCAGCTCCTCGACCTGGAGCTGCAACGGCTGCTGTTGCCGACCGATCCCAATGATGCAAAGAACATCTATCTGGAGATCCGCGCCGGCACCGGTGGTGATGAAGCGGCGTTGTTTGCAGGTGATCTGTTCCGGATGTACTCGCGCTATGCGGAGCTGCGGGGGTGGCATGTGGAGATCATCAGCGCCAGTCACGGGGAGCACGGCGGCTACAAGGAGATCATCGCCCGCATCATCGGGCAGGGAGCCTGGTCACGTTTCAAGTTCGAATCTGGTGTCCACCGGGTCCAGCGAGTACCGGAGACCGAGTCGCAAGGCCGCATTCACACCTCTGCCTGTACGGTGGCCATCATGCCCGAAGCAGACGAGGTGGAGGCACCGGAGATCAATCCTGCCGATCTCAAGGTGGATACCTATCGCGCTTCCGGGGCAGGAGGCCAGCACGTCAACAAGACCGACTCCGCCATCCGGATCACCCACCTCCCCTCCGGTATCGTGGTGGAGTGTCAGGATGAGCGTTCCCAGCACAAAAACCGTGCCAGGGCGATGGCGCTGCTGCAGGCCAAGCTGTTGGCCGCCGAACAGGAGAGACAACAGAGCGAACGGGCAGAGGCACGACGTCTGCAGGTGGGTAGCGGAGACCGCTCGGAACGTATCCGCACCTATAACTTTCCCCAGGGGAGGGTCACCGACCACCGTATCAACTTGACTCTCTACAAGCTGGACGAGATCATG
>JALSRO010000354.1 GCA_026984715.1 Chromatiales bacterium
CGGACAGGGATCATTCACCCTCTGGCACATTCAACCCTTTTCTTTCAGGCGCGAAGGGTCGGGAAAACAGCAACCCCAACTCATACAAGAGCCACATCGGCACCGCCAGCAATGTCTGGGAGATCACGTCGGGAGGGGTCAGCAGCATCCCGACAACGAAAGCCGCGACGATCACATAAGGACGTTTGCGGGCCAGGCTTTGACGGGTGGTGATGCCGCTCCACACCAAAAGAATGGTGGCGATGGGCACTTCGAAAGCGATGCCGAAGGCAAAGAACAAGGTCAGGACGAAATCCAGATAACGGCTGATGTCGGTCATCACCGCCACCCCCTGGGGCGCCGTCGCGGTCATGAACTGAAACACCAGCGGCAGCACCACAAAGTAGGCAAAAGCGGCACCGGCGTAGAACAGCAAGGTGCTGGCTGCCAGCAGCGGCAACAACAACCGTTTCTCGTGCCGGTACAACCCTGGCGCCACGAACCCCCATACCTGATACAGGATCAGCGGAAGGGTGCCGAATATGGCCACCACCAGGGCCAGCTTGAACGGAGTGAGAAAAGGCGAGGCCACATCGATGGCGATCATGGTGCTGTCAGCGGGAAGATGTCTGAGCAGCGGCCCCGCCAGATAGGTATAGATGCGGTCGGCGAAAGGCGCCAGTCCGAGAAACGCCACCAGCACCACCGCCACGATCTTGAGCAACCGGCTTCTGAGCTCGATCAGGTGATCGATGAAGGGCATCTCCCGCCCTTCCGGCCCTGCCGGAGGCGGATCAGGAGGGGTTGTCATTCCTGGAGATCTTGTCGGTTGAGGATTCGAGGGGCTGTTTCAGTTCTTTTTCCAGAGATTTCAGTTCCTGCAGCGGAATCTCCTGTTCCAGGGAAGCCTTGACTTCCTCCAGCGCCAGTTCACGCTCCACCTCCGCGCGCATGGTGGAAGCGACGTTGCGCGCCCGTCGCAGCCAGAAAGCCGTGGTGCGGATCGCGCCGGGCAACTGCTCCGGCCCGATCACCAGCAGGGCGATCAGGCCGACCAGACTCAGCTCCCAGAATCCGATGTCGAACATGGATTACAACTCTTCCCTTTCGGGGATGTCACGCTTGGCCGTTTTGACCTGTCCGCCTGAGGAATGTTCACCTTTGCCGCCCTCTTCCAGCTGCCCGGTCTGATTCTGTTGCCCGGCCTCCTCCTCGGAACCGCTCATGGCTTCCTTGAAGCCGCGGATCGCCCCCCCGAGATCGGATCCCAGATTGCGCAGCTTGCGGGTACCGAACAGCAGCAGCACGATGACCAATACGATCAACAATTGCCAGATACTAATGCCCATTTGATGGTTTCCTCATGTCTCGTTACGCGCGGCCTTCTCTTCCAGCCCGGACAGGCCGAAACGCCGCTCAAGTTCCTGCAGTACCGCTTCGGGCCCCAACCCTTGGTGCGCCAACAGCACCAAAGTATGGAACCACAAGTCGGCGGTTTCGTGGATCAACTGTTTCCGATCCCCGCCTTTGGCGGCGATCACCGTTTCGGTCGCTTCCTCTCCCACTTTCTTCAGGATCGTATCCAGTCCCTTCTCATACAGGGAAGCCACATACGAACCGCCGGGGTCGGCCTGTTTGCGGTCTTCCAAAACCCGCGCCAGTTCCAACAACACGTCAGCGGCCATACATCACCTCAGGATCCTTGATCACGGGTTCGACGCTTTGCCAACCGGATGCTCCGAGCCGGCGGTAGAAGCAATGGTGACGCCCCGTATGACAGGCCACCCCGCCTTCCTGGCGTACCGTCAGCAGAACCGTGTCACCGTCGCAGTCGAGGCGGATTTCACGCACCCGTTGGCGGTTTCCCGAGGTTTCCCCCTTGCGCCACAACTTCCGCCTCGATCTGGACCAGTACACGGCCACTTTTTCCTTCGCGGTCAATCTCAGGGCTTCACGATTCATCCACGCCAGCATCAGAACCCGGCCGCTGCCCTCTTCCTGGGCGATCACCGGCACCAACCCCGCTTCGTTCCATTTCACTTCATCGAGCCAATCGTTCACACCCTCACCTCGATTCCCTGGGAAGCCAGATACGCTTTGG
>JALSRO010000355.1 GCA_026984715.1 Chromatiales bacterium
GCCTCCAGGTTCACCAGAGCCTGCCGCACCGCCTTGCCCACATACTCATGCCCGCGGTTGTGTTCCAGGAACCAGTCGTATCCAACCCGGCCACCACCTCCTGCCGAACCCTGCTCGCGGCGACCGTTCTGTTCTGCGATCACCGTGACGTTGAGCCTGACCAGGGGACGCACGTCCGCCGCCAGCGTTCCGTCACTGGCCACCACCAGGATCACTTCGTGCTCTGCGGCCAGAGTAACTATCACCTGGGCCACACGTGGGTCCTGACGGCGCGCCTCGGCGTCCAGCCGGTAGAGCAGATCCACCTTGTCCTGCGCGGTCAGGGTATCCAGCGGATCCACAGGGGCATAGAGCCGCTGCGCGCCCTGCCTGCGCCATCCCCTTACCCGTCCGCCTCCGCCGCTTCGAGCTATCGCCCTGGCGCTCGCCGCAGTCTGCTCGAGAGCTGGCAGGAGAATCTCGTCGGAGTAGGCAAAGCCGGTCTTTTCTCCACTGATCGCACGTACTCCGACACCCTGTTCGATGTTGTAGTTGCCGTCTTTGACGATGCCATCCTCCAGCACCCAGGACTCCTGCCGACTGGACTGGAAATAGAGATCGGCGCTGTCCACGCTGTGGGTCAGAATCTGATCCAGAACCGACTGGAGATCTCTCTCATCCAATCCGGCGGGAGCCAGCAGCAGCTCCCGCGCTGTCACCAGTGAATTGCTCATGAGAGACGACGATGCTGCAGGGCGGGGAAGGTTCGGCGGGTATTGCGCAGCTGCTCACAGTCGATCTCTGCCACCACGATACCGGAACCGCTCGGCAAGCGGTCCAGCACCACTCCCCAGGGATCGACAATCATGCTCTCTCCGTAGGTGTGGCGGCCACTGAGATGGTAGCCGCCCTGCGCCGAGGCGATCACATAGCAGAGATTCTCGATGGCGCGCGCTCTCACCAGCACATCCCAGTGAGCCTTGCCGGTAATCGCTGTGAAGGCGGCAGGCAGGGCGATCAGTTCACTCCCCCGCTCCGCCAGCTCCCGAAACAGCTCTGGAAAACGAAGATCGTAGCAGACGGCCAGACCCAGCCTGCCGAAGGGGGTATCCAGCACCACCGGCTCGCGGCCCGGCTCGATGGTTGCCGACTCGTTGTACTCCTCACCACTCTCCTTGAGAGCCACATCGAACAGATGGATCTTGTCGTAGCGCGCCACTTGTGTGCCTCTGGCATCGAAGACGAGGCAGGCGGCCCGTATCTTGTCGGGAACGGCGGCCTCGAGAGGAACGGTCCCCCCCACGATCCACAGCCCGTGACGCGCGGCCTGACGCGCAAGGAACTCCTGTATCGGGCCATCCCCTTCACGCTCGCGGAGTTCGACCTTGTCCTGCTCCGTCATCCCCATGACGGCGAAATTCTCCGGCAGCACCACCATCCGGGCCCCGGCAGCCACCGCCATGTCGATCAAACGGCCGGCCTCGATGAGATTGGCGCTCACGTTGGGCCCGGAGGCCATCTGCACAGCTGCAATTTTACTCATGTCAGGTTCATATTGCTTTTATCTGAGTGGACATGCCGCTACCGGCTCCGGCGGTACCGCCGGATCAACCGGCTGTGACAGCGCATGAAAACGGGCAGGGTATCATATCACTGGGGGGCAGGGGGAGTGGCTTTGCCCTTTTCCCGCCCCCGAACGATGACAGGATTGTCCCAGCTGCCTGTGACGTGATAGACATACTGGGCAACCTTGTCCAGCCGCAGCAGCTTCTCTGCCATCCAGATCAGAGCCCCGGCCTGGGGACCCCATGCCAGCGCGCCGGCAACGAACAGGTTGGAACCATCCCCCGGGATCACCAAAATATGCTGGTCATAGTCCCGGGCCACATAACCGGTACGGCCACTGACCGCAATTCGGGCGGTGGGACCCTCGAGCAGCAGATCGTGTGTTTTTGCGTTGCCTGCCTCGAGGCGGATGTCTCCCTTGATCCGGTCGAAGCGAAACCCCTTGCCGAACAGATCCCGAAAGTCCAGCATCAGGCGGCGCGGCAGCGCCTGCAGGCTGAACAGGCCGAACAGTCTGCCGGCA
>JALSRO010000356.1 GCA_026984715.1 Chromatiales bacterium
TAGAATCAGGCCGTACCAGGCTTTTTTGAGTGAAAGAGAGAAGCTCATCTGTTATTGGTTATTATTAACCCGGCAACAATATATATCGTATTCAGCCGCCCCGCGCCTTGCCATCAGGCCGCGGAATGCTCCCGTAGCCAGGCTACAGCGGGCTCCAACAGGACGGTCTGCAGGTCGGGGTGATGTTGCGACAATCAGCCACATGATATCCATATTGTTATATGTGTGCTGCCTTCCCTCCCGAAGCATGCCCGAGAGTGCAAACAGGGTGTGAGCCGGCCACTGGTTCAATATCGGAAATGCTGCTGCAGCTGTGACAGTTTTGCCTACGACAATTGTGGATTATCCGCGACAGAGAGAGCTCTGGTCAACCTGAATTTTTTGAGGAACGGGCTTCCCCTGGCGCTGCTTAAGGTGCCGGCGCGTCGATGTCGTGGGCTGCCCTGCGTACAAAGGAGAGCCAGATATCGGTGCTCTTTACCAGCCGGCATGGCAGCCCGGTAGCGGCGCCGTTATGCGCCCGAGACGTTCGCGGGTGACTTCCCGTGGTATGGTATTAACCCGGCAACCATATATATAGTATCCAGCCGTGGCGTGCCGGGCTGCCGACGAATATCCTGGGGTCAGGGGCTTCAGGAAGGCACCGGCACAACGTTCCAGCGCGCTGGACAGGGAACTCCGAGTGTTGCGAGTGCAAGGATGCACTGGGGCGACCTGGACAAGGGGGTGCCCCTTGCCTGCGCGCTACGCTCTGTCCCGGTGCTTGCTTGAACCCCTGAATGTGACATATATCGTTGGTCTCTTGGTAACTACTCTGCTCTCGCAGGTTCGATTCTGCAGGAGATATCTATCACCCAAAGGGCCTATTGGCCTGTTTGTGGTACAAGGGTGTGCCGCCATTCCTATGGCGTCAAGCCATCGAAAGTGAGTTTGTCGGGAAATCGCATTTCTCCAGCCCCATAGTCGAAAAACTCTATAGACTTTTCCGGCGTCCTGTTGGAGCTGTAGCGAGATTCCATCCTGGAACCACGCGCACTCCTTGCCTCATTTCGCCGTCCATAATTTCCATCCGTCAAATCGGAGACATAAATATTAAATATCCATCTGGAAAAAAGAATCAACGTGCTTTTATATGCGCTCAATATATAGGCGTATATTTTTGGTATGAATTGTTGGTTTGTATTCTCTATTTTGCTGCCATTTGCGCATAAAAAATTTTGTTCCTGAGTGAATTCAGCACCTGAAAATATAGGCGTATAGTTAGGATGGTATTTTTAAAAAAATCTGCCTTTCATGTTTTTGTCCTCTTGCGAAAATCCATTGTGCATGATTATAAACACCGTTAAATATAGGCGTAAATATTACATGGCAATAGGGTTAGGTGTTCGTTTTTCTGAGAATGTAGCTGATTGGTTGCCGAAATTTTGCAGGAAAAATTTTCTTTTTTTTTCGAAAAAAAATTTCTTTCACAAAAGATCAATTGCCAAATGTCAAGAAACTGTGTTGATTTTCTGTTTTTGACCAAAAAAGCAGGGAATCTGCAATTGACCAGAACAAATGTGGTATCTACACTCGGGAAGAAAGCAGAGATGGATTTTGATTTTTCTTCTCTGTTTTTTCAGTGAAGGACGATTTTGAATAAAAATCAGGCGAGGGTATCCATGTCCGAGACGAGCAGTGGCAAGAACTCCATACACCCTATTCACCCCCATCGCCGCACCTATGGCCTTCAGACACCCGCTACAAAAGGGGTTCCTGGCACGAAACGTTATGCCATGGCCATCGATCTCAGGAAGTGCATTGGATGCATGTCCTGTGTGGTGGCCTGCAAGTCCGAATTCGGTGTTCCTCTCGGTGTCTGGCGCACCTGGGTGAAGGTGGCGGACAAGGGAAAGTATCCCACCACCAGGAGGGTGTTCATGCCGCGCCTGTGTAACCATTGTGACAACCCCATTTGTGTGCGCAACTGCCCTACCCAGGCCACCTATAAGCATAAGGATGGGTTCGTCCTACAGCGTTACAACCGTTGTATCGGCTGTCGGACGTGCGTGGTTGCCTGTCCCTACAATGCGCGCCATCTGGTTCCGGAGAAGCGTACCGATATGAATCTTCCGACTCTGGTAGTGGACAAATGCACTTTCTGTATCCATCGGGTAAAGAAGGGGTTGGTTCCCTCCTGTGTACAGGCTTGTGTCGGCGGTGCGCGGATCTTCGGTGATTTGAACGATCCCGATAGTGAGGTGGCAAAACTGGTGGCGAAAGAGCCGGTGACCGTTTTGAAGCCCGAGCTTGGTACCAGTCCGTCGGTGTTCTATGTCGGTGCGGACTGGGAGATCATGGATGAGCCACAGAGTTACAAGAACAGAACCGCGCAGATCAGGGCGGAGTTCAACGACTTCAAGAGAAACCATCCGGGCGACGCATTTGCCGATGTGGTGGAGGGAGAGTCGACCATGTACTGGGTGGGGAAGAACATGGGAGATTTTCTGGCTTCCATTCCACACAAGGCCAGCGGTGTAATCGGTAATCTCAAAAGGTTGATCTTCGGGTAGGAGGAGTAATGGAAGAGAGTGTCGTAATCTCCAACGCTTTCCATCATGTGGCGTGGGGAACGCCTATCAGCATCTATTTCTGGCTCGTGGGAGCAAGTGCCGGATCGTTTGTGATCTCCAGTTTTGGCTGGGTTTTCGGTATCAAGCGCTATAAACCGCTGGCGCTGGTTGCCTCCATTCAGGCTATAGTGATGCTGCTGATCGTGCCTATTCTTCTAATTTGGGATCTTGGCCAGCCGTGGCGCTTCTTCTATCTGATGCTTCCGGCCTTTTGGCACAACACTGCACCGATGGCGTGGGGTGCGCTGCTGATCCTGAGCTATCCGGTCTCCATGTTTATCTACACCTATTTTGTAATCAAGAATAACCAGCGCTGGGCCAAGGTGCTCGGCATTATTGCGATCATCCTGGCGCTCTCCACCCACTGGTATACCGGTGTGGTCATGGAGCTCAATCCCGGACGCTACATGAACCATACCGCTCTCGCCCCGCTACTGTTTCTGACCGGTGCTTTCATTTCCGGTATCGGATTGCTGATTCTGGTGCTCTGGATCATGAACATGTTCGTGGCTCCGGAGAAACGTATCGAGTGGAAACTGATCGAGGAGATGGCGCAGTACATGATGATAGGGATCGTGTTCGATATGTTTCTGCTATTCCTCGAGTTTATGCAGACCTTCTATGGGGCGGAAAGTACGTTTATCGGGCATGAGATCGTGTTGATGGAGTTGTTCCGTTTCCCCTATCTATGGCTCGAGACAGTTATCGGTTTGGTAATTCCGCTGCTCATTCTTGTGTCACCGCTGAAGAGATTCCGTTGGGGGGTGGTTACTGCATCGTTCCTGGTTGCCGTTGGTGTGTACGGGATGCGGATCTGGTGGGTCATGGGTGGCCAGTATATGCAGTCATTCTATTGATGATGGAGTACCGACAGTGGCAATAGAGATCAATAGGCGTGAGTTTTTGAAATTGGGTGCAGCGGCGGCTGCGACGGCAGCGGTATGTCCGCATCTTGCCGGCGCCATGGAACTGAAGCTTGGAGGCAATGATTTCCACCAGCTGAGGACCTTCAATCCACGCAAACGCAAACCCTATCTGTGTACTCTCTGTCCCTGGTTCGATGGCGGTTTCACCTATGCCGAAGGGGGGAAGATCAAGAAGGCGGAGGGGAATCCGAACCACGTTGCAACCCGTGGCAAGTTTTGTAGCAAGGGTCTGGCGTCATTCTTCAGCGCGTCGGATCCGGACAGAATCCTCACCCCCTTGAAACGGGTCGGTGCCAGAGGAGCCGGGAAGTGGCAGGAGATCGGCTGGGACGAGGCGATTGCCGAGGTGGCCGGCAAGGTGGCGGCAGCCCTGGATGGTCCCGGTGCCGACACTGTTTGTCTCAACGAGGGGGCATTCAAGAGAGGTGCCATGTCGCGTTTCATGGATACCATCGGTTCCAGCTCGGTTCTCTACAGTCGCCTTCCTTCCATCGGGAATGCCGCAAAACAGGAGGCGCAGCGGCAGATGCTCGGCGTCGATTTTGCTCTCCCCGATCTGGAGCATACCAGCTACCTGTTGAATTTTGGCGCAAATATTTTTGAAACGGCTCCACCATTGGCACAGCGCCTTAGTGATGCGGTGGTGGAAAACCGCATGAAGATGGTCACCTTCGATGTGCGTATGTCCAATACGGCGGGGCGGAGCGACGAGTGGATTCCGGTCTTTCCCGGAAGCGACGGCATCGTCGCGCTCTCCATGGCCAATGTGATTATGCAGAAAGGGTTGGCAGACGAGGAGTTCATCGACAATTGGACCAACTACTCCAGTAGCGATCTGGCCGAACATCTGGCGCAGTTTTCTCCGCAGATGGCAGAGGAGGCAAGTGGCGTGAAGGCAGAGACAATCGAGCGGATTGCAGTAGAGTTTGCCAGCGCCAGGCCGGCAACCGTATTCAGCCACAACGGAGTTTCCTTTCATCGTGGTGGCCGTGATGCCGAGATGGCCTGCATCCTGCTGGCGGTGGTGACAGGAAACATCGACAACAGGGGAGGGTATTGCCTTCCACGCCATTTTGACATCGGGGCTCCCCAGCCTGCTCCGGAATCTGTGGCAAAGGGTGTGCGGCTGAATCATGCCTTCCCTTTCGAGGTGAAGATCGGCACACGAGAGGTGAAGGTGTTGTTCAACCACATGAGTAACCCAGCCTACTCCTCTCCTGCAGCCAGCATGTGGCGTGAGGTGTTAAAGGATGAACGGCTGATCCCCTTTCTGGTGGAGTTCGGCCCCTTCATGAGCGAGACTGCCGATCTGGCGGATCTGATTCTACCGGATGTGGTAGCGGTAGAGCGGGAGGATCTCGCCAGCTCCCCCACGGCGCTGCTGCCCTGGGCATCCATGAGCAAGCCATTCATCAAACCGCCCGGTGAAGCACAGGATGTGCGGACCACGCTGCAGAAAATCGTTGCAGTCATCGATGCCGACGGTAGTCGCAAGATGAAACAGTATTGGGATTTTGCGTCACCCGCCGAGTGGGTAAAGAGGGAGGTGGAGGCCACACCGGAGCTGAAGGATGGTTACAAAAAGCTGAAGTCGAAGGGGGTGTACCCCAACTACGGCAAGATTGATTCGACTGGGAGAAAGATTTTGAGCAAGGGCTCCCCGGTGGTGGCGCCGTACCGAACCTTTGAGAAATCGGGATTTCCCACACCCTCGGGAAAGATCGAGATCGCTGCCGGAGGGGAGAAGACCGTAGTATTGCCCTCCTGGAGCGGCCATCCGCGACTCTCCACCATCAAGCCGGGGGAGTTTGTACTGAGCACCTACAAGGTGGCCTATCAGAGCCTCTCCAGAACCAGCAATCTGAAGTATCTGGCCGAGTTGTGGCATGCAAATCCTCTCTGGATAAACAAGGAGGTGGCCCATGAACTGGGTATTGCAGACGGAGCACTGGTGCGGGTAACGAGCGACGTCGGATATCTGGTTACGCGGGCGTGGTTGACCAACGGTATCCATCCGCAGGTGGTAGGGATCTCTACCTCGGTAGGAAGAACTGCATATGGCCGGGTGGCGCGCGCCGATGCCGATGAACGGTTCCCGTTTGCCCGTGAGGAGCTGGAAGATCAGGATGTCGAACACAATCTGTGGTGGCAGGACAGTGGCACCAACCCAAATGACATCATCCCCATCGCCATCGATCCCTCCAGTGGCATACAGGCATGGAACGATACCGTGGTGACGGTTACCCCGGCAGTTCTCGGCGATGAGTATGGTCAGATCCAGGTGGATAACAGCAAGCATCTTGCCATCTACAAAGAACTGCAGGATCAGGTATGAAAGCCTGGAAAACACGATAGCGGAGGGACGTCAAATTGAGCTTCCTAAAATCCAGAGCAGGCATTCTGACTGCCGTTGGGATAGTCATCCTGATTGTTCTGTTGGCCATGGTGAGCTGCGCCAGCAGCCGTTTCACCCGGCCAAGTGCCTGCAAGGTATGCCATCAGGTATATGTCGAGCCTGAGGAGTATATGCCCATGGGCGGGCCGAGTGAATCTATCGAGGATTACAGACCTTCAAAACCCTTCGAGCCTGCTGCGTTCGATATGAGTGTGGGCTGTGCGGAGTGCCATGCCTATCCCTTCAATGAGTACAAGGAGTCGGCTCATTATGATAATGACTTGGGTGTGCGCCCGGGATGTGTGGGTTGTCACCATCCCCATACGTTGGGACAGTTCCTGGGTTTCAAGTTTCTCTACTTCAATAACGGGCGTTACGGCAAGACCCCCTTCGACGCAATTTCCAACAGCCTGCGCGATATCCCGGAATGGGAGGAGCTGCGCATCAAACTGGCAGCGCGCGTACGTGACCAGATGGTCGCGGAGCGGAGCGAAAAGTGTATGAACTGCCACAAGATCGATTCTGAATGGTGGAACGATATCGATCGGCACAAGGCAGCCAGGCCACAGATCGAAAAGGGGGAGAGATCCTGTATCCATTGCCACTACAACCTTGTCCATGCCGACGTGGAATGGCCGGAGATGGAGGAGGAGTGAGCCTCGTCCGGACATCGAGCATCTGATGGCTCTTCCATTTCGAGACAGATGAGGGAGTTATTGTGGCGAGTTACCGGATTTGACAGTTATGGAGGCTGCTTGCTTCCTGTGTGAGCTGGCGTATCGATGCCAGTATGTATGTTTCAGTACCCGATCAACCAACGGAGGATGAATATGATAGGTTTGAAACGAAAACTCCCGCTGGCCATCGTTCTGGCCGGCAGCTGCCTGGTCACGACCGGAGCGCTAGCCTGTACCAATGCAGAGGCTCCCGCAGAGGCAAAGTCCCAGGCAAACCCGGTGGAAAACGGGGATGAAGTGATGGCCGCGGCAAAGAAAATCTACAAAAAGAAGTGCAAGAAGTGTCATGGCTCGAAGGGGAACGGCAAGGGTCCGGGAGCGAAAGACATGGACCCGATGCCGCCCGACTGGACCAGCGGTATCAAGCTGACCGATGGTGAGCTTCACTGGTTCATCATGAATGGTTGTGAAAATACCGAGATGAAAGGGTGGAAGGCCGGATCTGCGAAACCTGGAAAGGAGGTCAGCGATGAACAGGCATGGGAACTGGTTCACTACATTCGCTCATTGGTCAAATAGGCGCCGGGAAGGGTGATAATCACGACCAGGGACTCAGGGGTACGCTGCCCTTGGGTCCTGTCTTTTCGCAAATGGGTTGTATCAACCCGGCAACGATGCATGTCGTACTCAGGGCCCCGGCGCCGTGCAGAGGCAAGGGTCGCCCCCTTGTCCAGGTCGCTCCGCTGCTTCCAGGTACCTGCGATACTTGGATATCCCTGTCCAGCATACCGGAGCGCATGAGCGGTACCTGCCTGAAGCCCCTGGCCCTATTGCATTCAATGACTGGCCACGGCCGAATCCGCGATATATGGTTTTGCCAAACAGGTACAACAGAGTGTGTGTCTGCTACTCGCCGAGTAGCTGTGATGATTTTGGAGAACAGGGTGACGAGCAATGGTGAATAGAACCTCATTTTTATTGTTTTTTGTTTCCATCCTGCTTCTACTGTTGGGAACTGCATGTACCACCCCGGATAGATCAGTTGCCAGCCGTGGCGGGGAGGTTAAACCGGTGGCAACCGCCAATGTCAAGGGGGTGGAATCCGCTCCGGCCGCGAAAAAGACTGCGGTTGCCGCTACTGCTGTAAAGCCGGCACCAGCTGTCGGGAGCACGCCGAAAAACAAGGGAACATCCGCAAAAAAATCAACCAGAAAGAGCGATATTTCTGTAAGGTCGGCCGCATCTGCCGCCACAAAGAAAGTTGAGCTGGTGTATGGTGACATCGTAATGGCGAAGAGTGCGGAAGGGATGAGGGAGGGTGAGGTGGATGCGGTGGTGTTTCCCCACTGGTTTCACAGAATCCGATTCCGCTGCAAGGTGTGCCATGAAGACACCTTCAAGACAGACAAGGGGGCTGACAAGATCGATATGGATACCATCAGTGCCGGCGAATCCTGCGGTATCTGTCATGACGGCTCTGTTGCATGGGATCCGCTGGAGTGCGAGAACTGCCACTTCTACCCACTGGATCAGGTCGAGAGAGATCAGGTGAAGAAGGCGCAGGAGCCGGAGAATCCCGAGGATATCCTGTTCTCGGGCAGAAGCGGAAAGGTTGCCGGTCGTGGTGATCGCCGCCACCCGGCTGGTGACGCCTATAAGTGGGGGTCCGGATGGCAGCCCAGGGCATTGGCGCTCACCAGCCTGCCCAAGGACAAGTATGGTCTCGTGGACTGGGTGGCGTTGACCCGCAAGGGGACGATCCTGCCAAAGGGTTCCATCGATCCGGACGACCCTCTCTATGAGTCACCGATCCACTATGAGTTCGATGAAGAAGGTGATGAGGATATCGAGGATATTCTGATTCCCGTCAAGAGCGAGACCCTCTCCGCCGTAGTGTTCCCCCATACGTTGCATGCCTGGTGGTTGAACTGCAAGAGCTGCCATCCCAAGCGTTTTACCCGAACGGCGGGGGAGACCCGTATGACCATGAAGCAGATGGCCAAGGGGAAATATTGTGGAGAGTGTCATGGTAAGGTGGCATTTCCACTGGAGGATTGTGTCAAGTGTCACAACAAGAAAAAGGTGGAGGCCTGCAAGAAGAGTGACAGCTGTATCTCCTGAATCCGGGTGGAGTATTGCGACTGTCTATTTCGGGAGGTGGTGGAGAGGTGACCCATCGATTGCCAGCTTTCTGTTTGGCTATGATGTTACTGGGCGTATCGGCCAGCGGGATCGGTGTATCGGCCAGTGGAGAAATACCGGAAGGCATGAGCCAGACCAGGCTGGAGAAGACAGTCAAACGGCGCTTCGACTACATCGACAAAAGATTGCTCTCCGGAAAGTCTGCCAGGACCATCGAGGAGAGTGGGAATCGGCAGGCCATAGAGATCCTGAACCAGTCGAGGAGGAGAAGGGACGAGATAGCTGACCTGATCGCCCGCGAAGAGTTCCAGGAGGCCTACCGCGGGCTTCAGGAGCTCGCGCACAGGTTGAAGGATGCTCTGCAGCTCGCGCGGGCCAGGCAGCGCGGCGCCAAAAAGCTGAAGGATGACATGGAGAGCGCACGCGTGGTGAACGACGCCTATTTCGAGCTGGTCAGGAAAAGGGGTATCTCCAGTGCGGCAGATGACGTTGGAGAGCTGCTCCGCCAGGCCAGGCAGGCCCGTTCCAATGCCGATGAATTGCTGGAAAAGAGTGACTACGACGCAGCAAGGAAGCAGTTTGTCATCTCGACGGATCTGTTGAAAAAGGCTGCGTCGCTGTTCAGGGGAAGGAAACGGTGACCCTTCGCCGGAGCGGGATATTTCCCGGCTCACAGGAGGGAATTGATGCGGGAGTTGTGCTATATTTTGCCTCTATCCATACCTTGAACAGTTGGAGATGCATGCATGAATCATAAGATCCCGCTCTGTCCCGAATGGCTTTCTTCTCTGTTTCCCATCGTTGTTCTGATGCTTCTCGCCACTTCCGCGGCTGCCGGCGGAGACAGCTTCAGGGAGCAGTTCATAAGGAACTACAAGAACTTTCAGTTCAAGGCTCAGGAGGAGCTGATAAAGCAGCAGGGTGCAGATGTGATGC
>JALSRO010000357.1 GCA_026984715.1 Chromatiales bacterium
ACCGGCGGATTCGCCTACGTGCTGGATCGGGACAACAGCTTTGTGGATCACTACAATCATGAGCTGATCGACATCCACCGTATCACCACGGAAAACATGGGCGCCTACCGCGACTATCTGCAGCAGATGATCCAGCGTTTCGTGGAGGAAACGGGAAGCCGCTACGGCCAGGATATCCTGGATGATTTTTCCGATCTGGCGAGCAGGTTCTGGCTGGTCAAACCCAAGGCGCTTAAACTGGCCGCGCTGATTGCCGATCTGCGTAATGCTGCAGCGTAACAACTATTGAATGCCGGATGACAGACAATGGGCAATAATTTTCAATTCTTACAGGTGCCGCGTACCCCCCCGGAGAAGAAGCCACCACAGGAGCGTATCAAAGAGTACTGCGAGATCTACCGGACGTTTGATCTGAAAAACGTGGCGGTGCAGGCGGATCGCTGTCTCGAGTGCGGCAATCCCTATTGCGAGTGGAAGTGTCCGGTGCACAACTACATTCCCAACTGGCTCAAGCTGGTGGCCGAGGGCAATGTCAGTGAGGCTGCCGAGCTCTCCAATCGCACCAACAGTCTGCCGGAGATCTGCGGCCGTGTCTGCCCGCAGGATCGGCTTTGCGAGGGAGCCTGCACCCTGAATGACGGATTTGGCGCAGTAACCATTGGCGCGGTGGAGAGCTTCATCACCGATACCGCCATCAAGGAGGGTTGGCGCCCGGATCTGTCGAGGATCGAGCAGAGCGGCAAGCGGGTGGCGATAGTGGGTGCCGGCCCGGCCGGGCTGGGTTGTGCCGATGTGCTGGTGCGCAACGGCGTCAAACCGGTGGTCTATGATCGTAACCCGGAGATTGGCGGTCTGCTTACCTTCGGCATCCCCGAATTCAAGCTGGAGAAGTCGGTTGTTCGCCAGCGTGGGGAGCTGCTGAAAGAGATGGGCGTGGAGTTCGTGCTCAACACCGAGGTGGGCAGGGATATCCTGTTCCAGCAGCTGCTCGAAGAGTACGACGCCGTGTTTCTCGGTATGGGCACCTACAGCTATATGCAGGGCGGTTTCCCGGGCGAGGATCTGCCGGGGGTCTATTCAGCGCTTCCCTACCTGAGCTCCAACATCAACCGCTGTCTGGGGCTGGAGAAGGATGAGTCGGAATTCATCAACATGTACGGTAAACGCGTGGTGGTGCTCGGCGGGGGCGATACGGCCATGGACTGTACCCGCACCGCGATTCGCCAGGGTGCGCTGAGCGTGGTGTGCGCCTATCGCCGTGATGAGGCCAATATGCCGGGATCCAAACGTGAAGTTACCAACGCAAAAGAGGAGGGGGTGAACTTTATGTGGAACCGCCAACCGGTTGAGGTCGTCGGCGCCGGGGGGGTCGAGGGTGTGAAGGTGGTCACCACCGAGCTGGGTGAGCCGGACGAGAAGGGTCGCCGCCGGCCGCAGCCGGTGCCCGGTTCCGAAGAGGTGATTCCTGCCGATGCGGTGATCGTTGCCTTCGGTTTCCGACCCAGCCCACCCGACTGGCTGCAGCAGTTTGAGGTGCAAACCGATGATCGGGGGCGGGTCAAGGCCGCCGAGCGGCAGACCTACCCCTTTCAGACCGGCAATCCGAAGGTCTTTGCCGGCGGAGACATGGTGCGGGGCTCTGACCTGGTGGTCACGGCCGTGCATGAAGGGCGCGAGGCGGCGCAAGGCATTCTGGATTATCTGGAGATCTGATTCCTGATGGAAGAACTCAAAAACGATCGTTTTCTGCGCGCCCTGCTGCGTGAGCCTGTGGATGTCACTCCGGTCTGGATGATGCGCCAGGCGGGCCGCTATCTGCCCGAGTATCGCGCTACCCGCGCAAGGGCTGGCAGTTTCATGGATCTGTGCAAGTCGCCCGAGCTGGCCTGCGAGGTTACCCTGCAGCCGCTGGAACGTTTTCCGCTGGATGCGGCCATTCTGTTCTCTGATATTCTGACCATTCCCGATGCCATGGGGCTGGGGCTCTATTTTGCCGAGGGGGAAGGTCCGCGTTTCGAGCATCCGGTGCGCAGTGCGGCGGATATCGACAAGCT
>JALSRO010000358.1 GCA_026984715.1 Chromatiales bacterium
GTCGAGCAAAAGGTTGACCCCCATGCCGTTCCCGGCGGCCAGAGTGGCCTCATCCACCCCTCCTTTCACAATCGATTCAACCAGAAGCAGGGTCTCTGCCACCTCCATCAGACAGGGCTCATCTGCCATCCGGTGGCCATCGACCACCTCCCGCAACACCTCGTTCTGCTGCCTGATCCGCGTCGCGGCAACCTCCAGCCCGAGAAACTCCAGGGTGGTGGCGAACTGTCTCAGCTCGTTGACCACATCCTGCCACTGTGGCCCCTGCAGGATCCGGTCGGCAGCCAGTTTCTGTATCACCCGCTTGACGGAGCCCATCTCACTACGCAACGCAGAGAGAGCGCTCTGAACCGATGCCCGATCCGGCCCCTTCAGTTCAGCACACGCCCGCGCAATCCTCTCCCGGGAAGGGAGCGCCTCGTCCAGACGGTAGCGCTCCCGGATCGCCTTCACCGGCTCCCCACCGCCCTGACTGCGGGCCACATGATAGAGCAGGCTGCGTATCAACTCCCTGGGTGGCTCCTTTTGCAGATGCTGCTCGCCCTGCTCGATAATCCGTTTCAACTGGAGATTGATCCTCCCCAGCAGCTGATAGAGCACTTTCCCGGGTTGCAGCTGCTCTTCACGCAACAGGATCAGAACCGCCTCCGCTATCTGGAACAGCTGACGACCGACCGGGGTGGTGCTGGTCTTCACCAGCGCCTGCATCATTACTGCCAACTGCTCCAGGTAACCTTTCTCTGTCGGATGACGCATCCACTCGAGCAGTGCACGCTCATAGACCGGGCGGAGACGCTTGATCAGCACTCCGGGACGACCGCTCACCGCAGGTGGGGCAGATGCGCCTTCTTCGGCAGAAAAGTCCAGCACAGGGGAAAACAGCTCATCATCACCAACCGCTGCCGCACCTCGGACGATACGCAGCTCCTCGAGCAGTGGCTTTACGATATAGGGGGATTCGCCCCCTCCACGTTCCAGTTGGTCCAGATAGGCCGGTAGCTGCAGCAGCGCCTGAATCAAGGCCTCCACCGCCGGGCGTGGCAGTGCGATCTGTCCCCTCTCCAGCGCCTCGGCCAGATGCAGCATCTCGTCGAGCACCGTTACGGCGCCAGGCTGCTCCACCATCTCCAGGGCGCCACGAACCTGCCGAAGCTGCTCGATGCAGACGGGAAGACGCTTGCGTATCGCTGCGGCGTCACTGGAGGTGATCAACGCGATACGCGCCGTCATCAGGGAGGCATCCACCTCCTCGCGGATACGGCTCAACAGTGGGGGATTTTCCGTTTCGCTCATCGGCACCCTTTCCTGCTATCCTATCCAGCGCCGCATCACTGCGGCAGCTTGAAGCCGGCCACCGACTTCTTCAGCGTATTGACCGAGTCGGCCAGATGACCAATGGCCTCGGTGGCCCGATTCAAGCCTTCCGAGGTGAGCATGCTGAGTGACTGGATCTCGTTCATGCCGGCGGATACTCCACTCGCCGCTTCCGCATGCTGGCGCGCTTCTCTGGAGATGTCCTGAATCAGCTCTGCCAGATGCTGGGTACTTTTTTCGATATTCTCCAGATGCTCTCCCGCGTCCTTCGCCAGGCGCGTGCCAGCGACCACCTCCTCGGTGCTCTGCTCCATGGAGATAACCGCCTCGCTGGTGTCCGCCTGGATGGTCCTCACCAGTGTCTCGATATCGCGTGTGGCGTTGGCGGAACGCTCTGCCAGCTGCTGCACCTCTCCGGCAACAACGGAGAAGGCGCGTCCCGACTCTCCCGCCATGGCAGCCTGGAGGGAGGCGTTGAGTGCCAGAATATTGGTCTGTTCCGCAATATCGTTGATGAGCTCCACGATGTTGCCGATCTCCTGAGAACTCTCCCCCAGCCGCTTGATTCGCTTGGATGTTTCCTGAATCTGTTCGCGGATGGTATCCATCCCCTGCACCGTATCGCGCACCACCTGGGCCCCCTTGCCGGCGCTGGCGACCGAGTGTTTGGCCTGCTCCGCAAGATTCGCCGCATCGGCGGATATTTTCTCCACGGCATCGGCCATGGCGGTAATCTCGCTCGCCGAATCCCGGATCTGGTCCGCCTGCCTGCCGCTGTCCTCGGCCAGCCGCTGGGTGGTACTCTGCACCTCCTGGGCTGCACCGGAGACCTGCCGTGTAGTATCGTTGATGGAGCGGACCAGATGGCGCAGCGCATCGACGGCGTAGTTGACCGAGTCGGCGATGGCGCCTGTGATGTCCTCGGTTACGGTGGCCTGGACGGTCAGGTCGCCATCGGCGAGAGTTCCCATTTCATCCAGCAGGCGCAGAATGGCCTGCTGGTTGCGCTGGTTTTGTTCCTCACTGAGACGCTTCTGCTCTTCGCTGGCCGCCAATCGCTGTTTGTCCTCACGGCGCAACTGGAATGCGATCATGACCAGCAACAGCAGTGCCACTGCACCCAGCAAATAGTTGAAGAGTGTCCAGCGCTGCAGCCGGGTATCGAACCGGGAGAACTCCTGCTCCAGTCCCTCGATGGCATCGAGTAACCTTTCGGCACCTCCGTTCATCTCCTGTGCAACGGTTCCCACCTTCGAAACGACGGGCATTACCGCCGCGATCGAACGCTTGCCGGCTTCCAGACGGGAGAGCCGGGCCGACAACTGCTCCAGTTTCTGCCGCACTTCCCGATGCCGTATCCGTATTACGCCGAGGGACTGATCCCCGTTTAGCATGCCGTTCACCACTTGGCCAAAGCGGTCGAGATCGCTCTCCAGTTCCTCCATGGCGGAACGGCCCTGCTCCCCACCGGAAACGATGAGATCGAGATTCCGCCCGACCCGCTGCAGTAACATCAGCTGGCGAGTTGCAATATAGACCTGCCCGGCATAGGCCCCGCGCTGGATCAACGCCGTGGCGATCTCCTCACTGACAGACTGCAGCTCCGGCAGGCTCTGCCTGATATTCTGCATCGCCTCGCGCAACCGGAAGATATCCTCCTGATAGGCGAGAATGGTGTCGGCACTGTTACGATACTTGCGCCACAAGACGGCGAGCTTCTCCACCCCCCCTTCCCCACCACGGGAGAGCGGAGGGAGGCCGGTCTCGATGTTGCCGCCCTGCAGCTGCAGGATGGCCTGCTCAAGCCGGTCCCGGTATCTCTTCAGTGCGGTGAATGCGGGTACATCACCCGCTGCGGCCAGCTCGGCATGCTTGTCCATCTGCTGGGTACTGGAGCGCATCAGGTCGGTCAGATTGCGATACTCCTGATAGTAGCGAGCCTGAACGGCAGCATAGCTGTAGATTCCCACCATCGCCGCAACCGCCGCCAGCAGCAGAATCAGCAGAATGACCGTGCTACCTCCCCGTTGCATCTTTGTTGTTCTGTATCCCATCGTGATCATGCCCCTACCCGCTGTTACGCGCCGATGTACCGGTCAACCAAGGCTCAAATCGATGAATCCCGGACTCTCCATCAGTGCCTCCATACTGAATTCGCCCCACACAACTCCGTCCTGCTGCAGGCTGCCGAGCAGATAGTCACCCAGCTCAGCAGGATAGGGGTGGGGATCGGTCCACTCATCCTGCTGGCGGAAGTGACGAATGCCCAACACCTCGGAGACCAGCAGACCACATTCGAGACTCCCCTGACACACCAGCAGAATGCGGTTGGCTGGATCGGGTGGAAGCCGTTCGCCCCAGAAGAAATCCGCCAGATCCACGACCGGCAGTGCCTCTCCATGCACATTGGCGACCCCAATGACCCAGGGGTGGGTTCCAGGCACGCGGGTGGTACGAGGCGGAACGAGGATCTCGCGCACCATCCCCTGCCGCGCCACAAGGTGCCACTGGTTGAGTCGAAAGGTGATCCCTTTCCAGCTTCCCGGACTCTCCTCCCCCTCCGGTAGCGGCGCCGCAGCCTCCCGTATCCTCTGCTCGACAGTATGCAGCAGTTCGAACGGGCTGCGTATGCCTGTATCGCTCATTGAGCCTGCTTTTCCTCCATCAACAGAGAGCTGATCCTGCCAACCAGCAGCTCTTCGTTTACCGGCTTGGCGAGATAGTCTCTGGCGCCCTGGCGCAGCCCCCAGACCCGATCGCTTTCCTGCCCCTTGGTGGACAGAATGACTATTGGGATGGAGGCGGTCTCCGGATCACTGCTCAGCTGCCGTGTTGCCTGAAAACCGTTCAGTCCCGGCATGACGATATCCATCAGGACCAGATCAGGCCTCTCCTCACGAATCTTCTCGATCCCCTCTTCACCGTTGGCCGCCACCGAGACGGAGTAGCCATGCTTCTCCAGCATGGTCCGGAACACATGAACCTCGGTCGGCGAATCATCTACAATCAATATTTGCGCCATGCTCCCCCCATGTTTGCAATTACCGGTTTCCGTCAAACGATTCTACACCCGTCACCGGCGGCGTCAAAATTACGACATGTAGAACAGCATCGACCGAAACCGCCGGTTCCGGGAGATTCCTAACCCTCGGACTCTCCCCGTTCCGTGCAGAGCGCGAGGATATCCAGCAACTCGTCGCGGCTGAACGGCTTGGTTATGTAGTGGTCGGCCCCCACCAGCTTGCTGCGGGCCCGATCGAACAAGCCATCCTTGCTGGTGAGCATGACCACCGGTATATGCTTGAACTTACTGTTCTGTTTGATCAGTGCACAGGTCTGAAAACCGTCGAGGCGCGGCATGGTTATATCGATGAATATGATATCCGGCCGGTGATCCACGATCCGGGCAAGGGACTCGAAACCGTCCGACGCGGTAACCACATCACACCCGGCACCCTCCAACAGCGCCTTGGCACTCTGGCGAACGGTCTTGCTGTCATCGATCAGAACCACTCTCAAACCATCGAAACCCCTGTCAGCGGTTGTCTCAACACTCTTCACCTTATTCACATCGGCCCACCCGTGCTTGCCTGAACGATAGGAACACAGAACCCCAACGGGATTCTGCAAATGGTATAATTCGATTATGCACGATACATGCCGCTCCACCGCGAACTGGTTCAACCAACCGGACAGCACGGCGCGGATGCCTCCGTTCCATCGCTAACCATACAAGCCGTTCCCAAATGAACCAGGACCATCTCTCTGCGGTACCCCATCTTACCACTGCACTCTCCGGGCCGCTCCTGCAGCTCGAATCCCATTTTCTGGAGCATCAGCCTCACATCGAGGCCTGGTTCCGTGCCCAGTGGCAGCTCTCTGCCGCGCCGGTCTACGCCTCGGTGGATCTGCGCAACGCCGGCTTCAAACTGGCACCGGTGGACACCAATCTGTTTCCCGCAGGATTCAATAACCTCAATCCCGCCTTCACACCTCTCTGTATCCAGGCGCTGCAATCCGCCATCGAACACGACTGCCCGACCGCCATGCGCGTCTTGATCATCGCCGAGAGCCACACTCGCAACAAATTCTATCTGGAAAGCGTCGCCACCCTCCGGGATCTGGTGGCGAAAGCCGGTTTCGAGGTGCGCACCGGTACCCTGATGGAAACCGGCGAGGCGCTGCCGGTCGTTCTCCCCTCGGGCAGACAGCTGTTGCTGGAGCCATTGAACCGGTTCGGCAACAAGGTGGGGGTGGCCGGTTTCACGCCCTGTCTGATCCTGCTCAACAACGATCTCTCCAGCGGCCGCCCCGCCATTCTGGAGAATATCGAGCAGTGTATCGCCCCACCACTGATCTCGGGGTGGAGCAGCCGACTCAAGTCCGAACACTTCAAACACTATCGCCAAGTGGCGAAAGAGTTTTCCGAAGTGGTGGAGATCGACCCATGGCTGATCGACCCCCTGTTCCGCAACTGCGGCGAGATCAACTTCATGAAGCGCGAGGGAGAGGAGTGCCTGGCCCGCAACACCGATATTCTGCTGCGAGCCATCCGTCAGAAGTATGAGCAGTACGGAATAGACAAGAAACCTTTCGTCGTGGTGAAGGCGGATGCCGGCACCTACGGCATGGCAGTGATGACCGCCCATGATGCCGATGAAGTGCGTGAGCTGAACCGCAAACAACGGACCCGCATGTCCGCCGCAAAAGGGGGGCAGGGAGTGAGCAAGGTGATCATCCAGGAGGGGGTCTACACCTTCGAGACGTGGGGTGACGAGGAAGCAGTGGCAGAACCGGTCGTGTATATGATCGACCACTTCGTGGTGGGTGGTTTCTATCGGGTCCATACCGGCCGTGGCTCGAACGAAAACCTGAACGCCCCCGGCATGCACTTCGAGCCTCTCGCCTTTGCCGAACCGCTCAACAACCCCGATACCACCCAAGATCCGGATGCCAACCCGAATCGCTTCTACGCCTATGGAGTGGTCGCACGGCTCGCCCTGCTCGCTGCGGCCCGGGAGACTGCAACCTCATGACCGTCAGGATCGGGGTGGTGATGGATCCCATCGCCTCCATCAAACCGCACAAGGATACCACCCTGGCGATGCTGCTGGCAGCCCAGTCTAGGGGGTGGCGGCTAAGCTACATGGAGATGGACGACCTGTGGCTGCGCGATGGCAGAGTGTACAGCCGGCAGCGTCCCTTGCAGGTTCATGACGATGAGCGGCACTGGTTCGAGCTGGGGGATGGGCAGTGCGCTCCACTCGCTACGCTGGACGTGGTGCTGATGCGCAAGGATCCCCCTTTCGACATGGAGTATATCTACGCAACCTACCTGCTGGAGCAGGCCGAGCGGGAGGGGGTACTGGTGGTGAATCGCCCACGCAGTCTGCGTGACGCCAATGAGAAGCTGTTCACCGCCTGGTTTCCCCACTGCACCCCGCCGACTGTGGTAACCCGCAGTGCCAGCCGGCTGCGCGACTTCATCGGCGAACAGGGCGATGCCATTCTGAAACCCCTGGATGGCATGGGCGGTCACTCGATATTCCGTCTTGGGGTGGGTGATCCAAACATGAATGTCGTAATCGAAACGCTGACACAATATGGACGGCGTTACACCATGGCGCAGCGCTATCTTCCCGAAATCCGGCAGGGGGACAAGCGCATTCTGCTGATCGACGGTGAAGCCGTACCCTATGCCCTGGCGCGTATCCCTGCCAGCGGCGAGACCCGAGCCAACCTGGCGGCTGGTGGCAGCGGCGTGGGACAGGAGCTGAGTGAGCGGGATCGCTGGATCTGTCAACAGGTAGGACCCACCCTGCGGGACAAGGGGCTGCTGTTTGCAGGTCTGGATATCATTGGTGATTTCCTCACCGAGATAAATGTCACCAGCCCCACTGGTGCCAGGGAACTCGACCGCTGGTTCGGCCTCTCAATAGGGGGGCAACTGATGGAGTGCATCGCAGCAAAACTGACATGAACCTGCCAGGCAGACATCTCCTTCTGCTGACATTGGGCCTGCTGCTGCTCACGGGATGCGGCGCCGCCCGGCAGACCCGGATACACCACTCCCAACTGCTCAGCTTTGGAACCCTGGTGGACATCTCCCTGTGGGATGCATCACCGGAACAGATCGAAAACGCCGAACGGATCATCCACGATGAACTTCATGCCATGCACCACGACTGGCACGCATGGCAACCGGGGCCGCTGACCGAGACCAACCAGCAGCTCCGCGGTGGCGAGTGGTTCGTCTGCCCCCCTGCAATACTGCCGCTCATCGTCCAGGCAAAACAGCTCTACCAGCGCAGTGGCGGCCTGTTCAATCCGGCCATCGGTCAGCTGGTGGCACTATGGGGGTTCCATAGCGACACTCTTCCCAAAGGCCCCCCTCCACCGAAGGAGGCCATCGCCAGCCTGGTTGCCCGGAAGCCCGGAATGGATGCCATTGTCATCGATGGACAACGGATACGCAGTACCAACCCTGCGGTGCAGCTGGACTTTGGCGCCTTTGCCAAAGGGTATGCCGTGGATCGCATCATCGAAAAACTGATTGCCAACGGCATCGGCAACGCCATCATCAACGCGGGGGGGGATCTGCGGGCCATCGGACGCCACGGTGACCGCCCCTGGCGGATCGGGATCCGTAACCCCCGTGGCCCCGGTGTCCTGGCCGGCATAGAGCTTTCAGGAGATGAAAGCGTCTTTACCTCCGGCGACTATGAGCGCTTCTTCCGATACCGGGGGAAACGCTACCACCATATCATCGATCCGCGTACCGGCTATCCCGCTCGTGGAGTCACCTCGGTAACCGTTATCCATGATAACGCGGCGACAGCCGACGCGGCAGCCACGGCACTGTTCGTCGCCGGTCCCGAAGAGTGGCACCCCATCGCCCGCCGCATGGGGATTAAATATGTGATGGTGGTGGACGATAAGGGGAGGATCCATATGAACCCGGCCATGGCCAGGCGGATTCAGTTCGAATCGGAGCAGAAACCGGAGGTCGTTCTCAGCAAACCGTTATGAAACCCGCACTCGTCACCCGTGCCGACTGGCTGGTCATCGTCGCCAGCCTCGCCCTGCTACCGTGGCTCTACGCGACCTTCTGGAGCAGTGACGACACCGCAGCCGACAAGGTACACATCATAGTGGACGGCAAGGAGCTGCCCCCCATCTCCCTGCACCAGGACCGCAAGCTGACCATCCGGGGCAGTATCGGGACCAGCACACTCCAAATTGAACAGGGACGAATCCGTTTCGTCCACTCTCCCTGCCAGGGGCAGCAGTGCGTCCATAGTGGCTGGCTCAGTCACAACGGCGAGTTCGCCGCCTGCCTGCCCAACCGTATCGCCCTGCAGCTCTCCGGTGGCGCTGCCCGCTTCGACACCTTCATTTACTGATACTGAGCAGAAAGCGAGCATGAACACGCTGACCACAACCGCAGAGGATCACCGTATCGCCTGGCTCGCGGCCCTCGCCATCACCATCCATATCGCTGAAAGCGCGCTACCCAGTCCCCTACCGGGGATCAAACCGGGGTTGGCCAACATGGTCACCATTGCGACGCTGTGCATCTACGGCCTGCGAACCACCGCCTGGGTGATGCTGCTGCGAGTGGTGGCCGGCAGCCTGTTGCTCGGGACCTTTCTCTCCCCCACCTTCACACTCAGCTTCAGCGGCGCACTCGCCAGCCTGCTGGTCCTCACCGTTGCACACCTCCTTCCCGCGATACGGTTCGGGGCCGTCGGCTACAGCCTGCTGGCCGCCATGGGACACATGAGCGGACAGTTCGCGGTCGCCTACTGGCTCTTCATTCCCCACCCGGCGCTGCTGCATCTGTTTCCGATTTTGATGACCGCCGCAGTGTTATTCGGTCTGGTGAGCGGTATAATTGTGGCAACCATGTTGAAACGCATCCCATGACCGCAACTGCCCACAGATCGAGAAACCCGATAACCGCCATCGACCGGCTGGGTCTGACCCTGTTCCTGGCTGTTGCACTGCACATGATCTTCATCCTGGGCCTCTCCTTCGACCTGGAGCTGCTCACCACTCCAGAGGAGAGCCCCCTGCCCACCATGGAGATCACGCTGGTACACAGCCGCAGTGAAAAAGCCCCGGAGGATGCCGACTATCTGGCCCAGGCCAATCAACGCGGAGGGGGCAACACAGTGGAAAAGGTACGCCCTTCCAGCCAGAACTTCAATCCGCTGCCGGTTCCCAAGGAGGGCGACGCGCCGGCCACCCAGCAGGCGGCATCACCCCAGACACGGGAGAAACCGCTACCCACCATGCAGATGCTGAC
>JALSRO010000359.1 GCA_026984715.1 Chromatiales bacterium
GCTCTTTTGTCATATTGTCAGCGGTCGCACGAGAAGCTCTTCAACAGCCAGTAACTACGACCCGAAACGGTGGCACAGCAACGGCGCCCGTTCTCCAGACATGGATGTTGAACAGGAAAAGCAGCAATAAAAGTGGATAGGAAACAAACGAACGGGTGAACCAGGACGAATCACCCGGATACAGGGGACGCTCTTCATCCAGCGAGGCCTTTTGTCCATCTAGAAGCTCCATCCTGCCTGGAACAACCTGTTGTTGGGCCGCTCCCGCACCGAAACGGCAAACTCTTTCCCTTAATCCAACAACCTCGCCCTTAATTTAACATATATCCACCAATGTTGGCAATCGAGGATCCAGAACGTTGCAATAGTTGGTAAACTTATGGGCATCGCTGGTTTACGGGAGTCCGAATGGAAATGGTTGAAGAGTATACACCGCTCATCCTGTTTGTCCTTCTGGTAGCCATTCTCTGGCTCGTGGGGACGTATAACAATTTCATCAAACGCCGTAACATGATTGAGGAACAGTGGAGTGGAATCGATGTTGCGTTGAGGCGTCGATACAATCTGATTCCCAACCTGATCAAGGCAGTCAAGGGATACGGCAAACATGAATCGGAACTGTTGCAGCAAACCACCGAGCAGCGTGTGAGCGGAGGGGATGTGGACCAGCGTGCCGCCAGTGAGAGCGAGATCTCCCGTTCGCTGAACAACCTCCTCGCCGTGGCCGAACAGTATCCGGATCTCAAGGCGAGCAACAATTTCCTGGCCCTTCAGAACAGTCTCAACGAGATAGAAAAAGAGGTTCAGGAGGCGCGCAGGCGCTATAATGCGGCGGTGCGAAAATTCAACACACTGGTTGAGTCCTTTCCGAGTAATATCATGGCAAGGATATTCAACTTCAAGACGTTCCACTACTTCACTCTCGAGCTCGCAACACAGCGCGAGCTCCCTGAAGTTGATTTTTGATAACCCAGGTAACCAAGGAGCTATTCATGGCACAAGACAAATTCCCCACATCACTGGCTGTCGGAGCAGGTATCGTACTGGCCGTCACTGCCTATTTGGTGCTCCCCACCCTTGGTAGCGGTCCGGATGTGGATATGAGCGATGCTGCTGTAAAGGAAAGAATCAAACCCGTTGGCAGCGCCGCTTCAGCAGCACCCGCCGCCAAGGCTGAGAGTGCGGCAGCACCCGCCAAGGCCGAACATGCAGCTGCTCCTGCAAAGGTCGAGAATACGGCACCATCTGCCAAGGCCGAGCCCGCACCGACATCTGCCAAGAGTGAGCCTGCCGCACTCTCCGAGACCAAAGCCGCTTCCTCCGGTCGTACCGGAGATGAGATATTCAACTCCGTATGCACCGCGTGCCACTCCACCGGTGCTGCCGGAGCACCAAAGATTGGCGACAAGGAGGCATGGGCACCCCGCATCGCCAAAGGGGTTGATGCGTTGCTGGAAACGGCTATCAAGGGGAAAGCGGCCATGCCGCCGAGAGGTACCTGTGCAGACTGCTCCGATGACGAGTTGAAAGGCGCCATCGAGTATATGGTCTCAAAGAGCAAATAACCGCACAGCATCACACCGCCTCGACTAGGCGGTGTGATGCTGCTTGAGTCTCGAAGTGGGGTGGACGATGGGGCTCGAACCCACGACGACCGGAATCACAATCCGGGGCTCTACCAACTGAGCTACGTCCACCATTGCAAAAACGACTGTCCCGCCATTCGGCAAATGGCACGCCCGGCAGGACTCGAACCTGCTACCCTCGGCTTAGAAGGCCGATGCTCTATCCAGATGAGCTACGGGCGCATAACCCCCGGGCCGGGATACTATCACAAACCCTCCCTTGCCGTACCTGATACAGAACATACAGGTCCAGATATCCAAAAAATCTGGTCGGGGTAGAGAGATTCGAACTCCCGACATCCTGCTCCCAAAGCAGGCGCGCTACCAGACTGCGCTATACCCCGGTTTGTGTGCTGCTGTGTGCGAACATACGCAAGGCGACAAATGATACGCGGCACGATGAATTACGTCAACCTGCTGCT
>JALSRO010000360.1 GCA_026984715.1 Chromatiales bacterium
GATTGATCGGCCGTATGGCCGATTGTCCCCTCTCCCCAGCCCTCTCCCCTCAAGGGGAGAGGGGGTGTAAAAGCAGCAATACCGCCTGAAGGCGTGGGATTTACGGATCCCCTATCGGGGACTTTAAAAAAGGAATATGAATTATGCGACGTTTATTTGGGATTATTCTTGCGGCAACAATACTGTTACCCATGACAGGGGGTGCGGCACCGCAACTGATGGATCAGCAACAACGTTCTGCCGTGTTTCAGCAGCTGGAAGATCGCGCAGTAGTCAGTGGTGGACTGGTATCGGTTATCGTACATATCGATGATCGGGGAGCCTTCCAGCCGGGCAGGGCAACCAACAAGGACAAGCTGCGTGCGGCACAGGACGCTTTCCTCGAGAAACTGGGGGACAGTGTGGTCAAGGTAAAGCGCTTCAGGGCTTTTCCATTCCTGGCATACACCATAGACACCACCGGTCTTGCCATGATGAAGGCAGATGATCAGGTACTGGAGGTGCAGGAGAACCAACGCCGGCGTTTGCATCTGGCACAGAGCGCACCCATGATTGGTGCCCCTGAGGCTTGGGATGCAGGTCTGACGGGCGCAGGGCAGTATGTCGTTGTCGTCGATACCGGGGTCGATTCGTCGCACGTTTTTCTGAAGGGCAAGGTTGCGGTTGAAGCCTGTCTTTCCGGGTATTTTGGAGAGTCGGTTTGTCCCAATGGTCAGGACTACCAGTTTGGCCCGGGCGCTGCTGTTCCCTGTGATCTGGATGGATGCGCACACGGAACACATGTGGCGGGCATCGTGGCCGGGAATATGAGCAAGATGCACGGTATTGCCCGTGGCGCGAAGATTATCGCCATGCAGGTTGCCAGTCGCTTGACCAATTCAGCGGATTGTGGCGATGAACCTGCCCCCTGTATGACCTTCTGGGATGCCGACATCATTGCCGCCATGGATCTGGCGTATGATCTGAAACAAACTGATGGTTATCAGATTGCGGCTGTAAATATGAGTCTGGGCGGATCGGACAAGTACCTGCAGGATTGTGACGCCGACTATCCGAGTTACAAGCGGGCGGTGGACTGGCTGAAAAGTATCTCCATCGCCTCCATCGTTTCTTCCGGCAACGAATCTTACCGGAATGGGATGAGCTCACCGGCCTGTATATCAGATGTTGTTAGTGTGGGATCTGTATGTGACACAACCAACAAGGATGAGTGTGCACTGGGGCCGGAGCAGCTGGCGGAAAGTTCCAACGTATCCAACCGGACTTCCCTTCTGGCACCTGGTGCCTGGATTACTTCCGCCGTACCGGGATCAGGTTACGCGGCCTGGAGCGGCACTTCCATGGCGGCGCCACATGTGGCTGGCGCCTGGGCGTTGATGAAACAACGCAATCCAGCGGCGAGCGTCGATGATGTGCTGGCCGAGCTCAGGCAGAATGCCAGGCTGGTCAGTGACGACAGAAGTGGCGGATCGGTCAATAACATGCGTTCCCTGGATCTGCACTTCCTGCAATCGGGTGATCCGTTGCTCGATGATCGCATCAAGCTGGCTCTGGAAGAACCCGCTGCCAACGCCGTGGTGAATGGTATTGGCAATCTGCGGGGTTGGGCTGCGGGACCGGATGGCATTTCCCATGTGGAATACTATATCGATGGCAAATTGCAGTCCCGCATACCCTACGGTGGCACCCGAGGCGACATTGCCAACAAGTTTCCGGGCTTTCCGGGCTCAAGAAATTCCGGCTATGCACAATCCTTCAACTTCAGCCTGCTGCCCGAAGGTACGCATAGGTTCAAGGTGAAGGTGTATACCAATTCAGGTAAATACAACGAGCGGGAAAACACGGTGACGGTGGTCAAGTTCCACAAGCCATATTTCAATGATCCCAATGCCATGGATATCTCATCCAGCAATGTCAGCAGGGATGCCACCGGCATCATGCTGAAAAATATCAAGCTGGAAGGCCGCTCCTACGACATTCGTCTGGAATGGAGCAAGCCCGCGCAGCAGTTCGGTATCGTTGAAATTAAATAGAGTCCGCT
>JALSRO010000361.1 GCA_026984715.1 Chromatiales bacterium
TGCCTTTCCCCCAATTGCAAACAATAACTTTTTTACGGGACAAACACCGATGAGCATGGATTGTTACCGCCATGATGGGTAGGGTTGTCGGCTTGCTGCGGAGGTTGGTGCGTACCCAGAAGCGCAGGGTGAAGGTAAGCGTCGACGTTGTCCTGTTGGTGGTCTCCCTGTGGCTGGCATTTACCCTGCGTCTGGGGGAGATTTGGCCTGAAGAGGTCGATCGCTTCTGGTGGCTGTTCCTGTTGGGTCCGGCGCTGGCTGTTCCGGTTTTTCTCCTGATGGGAATGTACCGTACGGTGGTGCGCTATGTGAGCAGCTCTACGGTTTTCACCATAGGAAAGGCGGTCTCTCTCTACATCCTGCTGCTGGTGTTGGTGACCGTGCTGATCCGCAATGAAGGGATTCCAAGGTCGGTTTTCATCCTCTACTGGTTGTTGAGCCTCACCTTCCTGGTCGGTGCCAGGCTGCTGGCCAGGGACATCTACTGGTGGTTCCAGCGGCGTCAGCACCCTCCAGTCCACGCTATCATCTTTGGTGCCGGCAGGGCCGGGGCCAATCTGGCGGCAAGTCTGCAGACCGGCCGGGACATGTTTCCGGTGGCCTTCATCGACGACAAGAGCAAGCTTCATGGCGATGAGGTTTCCGGTCTCACCGTCTATCCTCGCGCGGAGCTGGATCGGCTGATCCGCCAGCACGGGGTTACGCAGATCTTGCTGGCGATACCGTCGGCATCGCCAGCGAGGCGTCGTGAGGTTCTCTCCTATTTCGAGCATTTTCCGGTACGGGTACAAACAGTGCCGTCGTTGGCGGATCTGGTATGGGGCCGCGCTTCGGTCGATAATCTGCGCGACATCGATATCGAGGATCTCCTGGGGCGTGCACAGGTACAGCCGGACGAGAAGTTGCTTGGGGAGTGCATTACCGGCAAATCGGTGGTGGTGACCGGAGCCGGGGGTTCCATCGGTTCGGAGCTGTCGCGTCAGATACTGGTGCTCAAGCCTTCGCGGCTGGTGCTGTATGAGGCTTCCGAGTATGCGCTCTACTGCATCAACAAGGAGCTGCAGAACTATCTCGAGGCGCACCGCCCCGAGTTGGGGAGCACCGAAGTGATCCCCATTCTGGGAACCATCACCGACGAAGAGACTGTCTCGGCGGTCTTCGATACCTTCTCCATTCAGACGGTCTATCACGCCGCTGCCTACAAGCATGTTCCGCTGGTGGAACAGAATCCGGTTACCGGAGTTCTCAACAATATATTCGGGACTCTGTATACGGCTAAGGCCGCCATCGATGCAGGGGTAGAGACCTTTATTCTGATTTCCACCGACAAGGCGGTAAGGCCCACCAACATCATGGGAGCGTCCAAGAGGGTTGCAGAGATGGTGCTCCAGGGGCTCTCTACCCACAATAGCGACACCTGCTTCAACATCGTCCGTTTCGGTAACGTTCTCGGCTCCTCTGGCTCCGTCGTCCCACTGTTCCGCGAGCAGATAGAGCAGGGGGGGCCGGTTACCGTCACACATCGCGATGTATATCGCTACTTCATGACCATCCCCGAGGCGGCACAGCTGGTGATCCAGGCGGGTGCGATGGGGGTGGGGGGGGACGTGTTCGTGCTGGATATGGGTGAACCGGTGCGCATCGATGATCTGGCGCGCCGCATGATAGCCGTAAGCGGCCTTTCGATCCGTGATGAAAACAACCCGGAAGGCGATATCGTCATCGAGTACACCGGATTGCGGCCCGGTGAAAAACTTTTCGAGGAGCTGTTGATAGGGAGCAATGTGAGTGTGACCAGGCACCCCCGGATTCTGCGCGCCGATGAAGCCGGCCTCTCCTGGCCGGAACTGCTGAAGCTGCTGGAGGGGCTGAAACAGGCCTGTGCGGACAGGGATAGCAGTGCCGTACGTCAGCTGCTGAAAGAGGCAGTGGATGGGTACCAGCCACAGTGTGGCATTCAGGACCGGATGTGGCTTGAGGCCAACAATGGCGGGGTCTACCCCGTTCATTGATGCGTTGTCGCCTCCGTTTCCTGGTTTTCTGATGCAGGAAACAAGGAGTGCTCTTCTCCGGTTGCCGGATATTGTTGTCCCGACAACAATATCTCGTTTCCGGTGGTTCAGGCAGGCGCAGGAATGAGGTGTGCCAAGCAAGCTCCAGCAAGGCACCGTGGCGTGGAGGATTGGCGCCTGTCCAAAGCCCCTGACCCCATGATATTCAACGACAGGCCGCGGCCGAATACGACATACGTCGTTGCAAAATTAATTAATTATTATGTTCAATAGAATATTGGTACTATGTATCGGCAACATATGCCGGAGCCCAATGGCGCAGGGGCTGCTGCAGGAGGCGCTGGCCGGAAAGGAGGGTGCCAGGGTCGAGTCTGCAGGGTTGGGGGCGCTGGTCGGGCATCCGGCGCACGAAACGGCCCGGCGACTGATGAGTGAGAGGGGGATCGATATTTCCGATCATCGTGCCCGGCAGCTGGACAGTGACATGGTTCGGTGGGCCGATCTCATTCTGGTCATGGAGATGTCGCAGAAAAAAGCGCTGGAGACGAAAGAGCCCAGTGCACGGGGCAGAGTATATCGCCTGGGGGAGTGGGGGGATTTCGATATACCGGATCCATACCGACAGTCAGACAGTGCATTCGAGCACGCCCTTGAGCTGATCTCCCAGGGTATTTCGGAGTGGTTACCAAAGCTTAGAGGATAAACTGGCTATGAGAACAGTGGTTTTGTTGGGGGGAGCACTGTTGCTGCTCTCCGGCTGTGCGCTATCACCGGGGATGAAGATGTCGCCCGGAACCGTGGCACCGGGAGTGAATATCGTCTCCATCACTCCGCAGCTGATTGCGGAGCAGGAACGCGCCAGGCTGAATGCCGGGATTCCTCCCGAGCTGGATCTGGGTGGCCAGAACGAAAAGTATGAGTATCGTATCGGGCCGCGCGATATTCTGTCCATCACCGTATGGGACCATCCCGAACTCACCATCCCGGCAGGACAGTTCCGGGCGGCAGAGACAGAGGGGCATCGGGTGGCTGAAGATGGTACCATCTATTATCCCTACGCAGGCAAGGTCCATGTGGCCGGCAAGACGCAGGCCGAGGTGCGAGAGATTCTGATGCGGGAGCTGGCGCGCCAGATCGCCAATCCCCAGCTGGATGTGAAGGTCGTCGCCTTCCGCAGCCAGAAAGCATATGTGGTCGGGGAGGTGGCGACCCCCGGGGCCCAGCCGATAACCGATGTTCCGTTGACGATAATGGATGCCATTACCCGCTCCGGTGGCGTGACCCAGGAGGGTGATATGACCCATGTGACGCTGAGCCGCGACGGGGTGACACACGAGATCAATCTGCTGGACATCTATCAGCGGGGCGAAGTGTCGCGGAATCTCCTTCTCAAGGATGGTGATATTCTGAATGTCGCCAACCGGAACCGGCGCAAGGTCTTCGTACTGGGAGAGGTAACCAACCCCTCATCGATCTTTCTGCGCAAGGGACGTATGTCGCTTTCGGAGGCGATCAGCGACGTTGGTGGCGTCAATCCGGCCACATCCAATCCCGCCCGTATATTCGTCATTCGCGGTACGGCTGAAAAGCCGCAGGTGTTTCAGCTCAATGCCAGGAATCCAGCAGCCTTGGTCCTGGGAGATCATTTCCAGCTACAGCCGCGAGACGTGGTCTATGTCGCAACGGCCGGTGTGGCGCGCTGGAACCGCCTGATCGAGAATCTGTTGCCGACGGCGTCGCTGTTGTGGGATCTCACCAACATCAACACCAACATCAACTATCGGAATTTTTGACGGGTTCCCGGATGAGACGCTGCTTGCCGGTGTCTTGCAGGGGGGGGCGATATGCGGCGGGCAGGAGGCTGTTCGCATATCGCAATATCTGAACAGGGGATAATCGAACAGTATGTCTTCAGACGTAAAAGAGAAGTCGGCGGGAGGAGAGCTTCAGCAGGATGAGTTCAACTTCAACATGCTGCTTTCCGCCCTCATCGAGTCGTGGTTCCTGGTCTTGGCCATCGTTGTGGTGGTGGTGTTCGCCGGGGTGGCTTATGCGATCACCGCCAAGCCCATCTATCAGGCGGATGCGGTGGTTCAGGTGGAGAGAAATGCAAAGGGAATCAGCGCTCTCACCGATATCACCCGGCTATTCGAGGAGAAATCGGAGATTGTATCGGAGTTTGAGATAATCCGATCCAGGATGGTTCTCGGCCAGGTGGTCGACAATCTCAAATTGTATATCGATGCCCATCCGGTTGGGTTCTTCAGTGGTGGAAATTCCATAAAGGTGGAGACCTTCGATGTCCCGGACTCCTATCTGGACAAGACCTTCACCCTGATTGCTAAGAGTGAGGGGCGCTACCAGCTGCTCGACCCGGAAAACAATATCGTGCTGGAGGGTCGTGTCGGCGAACCGGGCAGCGCATCATTGCCGAAAGAGGGAGAGGTCAAACTGTTCGTCTCGGATCTGCATGGGGGGGCGGACGACAAGTTTGCCATCACACACAGCAGCCGGCTCGATGTGATCAATAGTCTCAGGGAACAGCTGAAGTTGGAAGAGCGTGGTACCGACTCTGGAATCATCCGAATCAGCCTGGAGGGAACGGATCCCCACAGGGCGGCCGCCATCGTCAATGAAATCACCAACATCTATGTCCGGCAGAATGTGGAGCGCAAATCCGAGGAGACCGGCAAGACGCTGAGCTTTCTCGAGAAGCAGCTCCCCAAGTTGCGCGAGAACATGGAGAATGCCGAAGCAGCGCTCAACAGTTACCGTTTCAAACGGGGATCCATCGACCTGCCTCTCGAAACCCAGTCTCTGTTGCAGCGGGCAGTGACCATCGAATCCCAGCTGTCGGAGCTGAAGCGCACCCGTGAGGCCCTGATCAAGAAATTCACCGTGGAACACCCTCGTATTCAGGCGCTGGATGCACAGATTGAAAGCCTGAGTCAGGAGCTCGCCAAAGTGGAGGAGACCACCAAGAAACTGCCCAACACCCAGCAGGAGATCGTGCGCCTCACCCGTACTGCCGAGGTGGCCTCCGAACTCTATACCTCACTGCTCAACAATGCCCAGGAGCTGAAGGTGGTCAAGGCGGGTACAGTAGGGAATGTCCGGGTCATAGATCCTGCGGTCGCGGCCAGCAGGCCGGTACGGCCGAAAAAGAGCTTCATCGTCGCGATGAGCGCCCTGCTCGGGGTGTTGCTGGCGATTGGGGCGGCCGTTGCGCGCAAGCGGATGCAGTCCGGCGTGGAGGACCCCGAGCTCGTCGAGCAGCAGCTCGGACTGCCGGTCTATGCAACCATCCCGCTCAGCCGGAAGCAACGGGAGCTGAATCGGCGGGAGCGGCGCGAAAAGGGTGTCAACCTGGTACTGGCCACTGCAGAGCCGGAAGATCTGGCCATCGAGAGCATGCGCAGCCTTCGTACCTCGTTGCACTTTGCGCAGCTGGACGCCAAAAACGGCATCATCATGATTACCGCCCCCTCTCCCGGGGCAGGCAAGACCTTCGTCACTGCTAATCTCGCTACCATCCTGGCGGATGCCGGAAAGCGCGTTCTGGTGATCGATGCCGATATGCGCAGGGGCCGCCTGCATGCCCTGTTTGGTCTGTCACGTGATGGCGGGTTGTCCGAGCTGATAGCGGGGGCGCAGGAGAGCAGCAGCGTCATTCGCGCCACTGGGATTGCCAACCTGGATTTTATCTCTACCGGAAAGCGTCCACCCAACCCGGCGGAGCTGCTGTTACATGAAAACTTTGCGAACTTCCTTCAGGAGGCGGTTTCATCCTACGATCATGTGGTGATCGACACGCCTCCCGTCCTTGCCGTCACCGATGCCGCTATCGTCGGGCGTTTGGCGGGTGCGACCCTGATGGTCCTCAAGGATGGTCAACACCCACTGCGCGAAATCGAGCAGAGCGTCAAGCGGCTGAAACTCGCTGGTGTCAATCTGCGGGGGGCGGTGTTCAACGCTATGAGCACCGTGAGCAGCCGGCACGGCTACGGTCGCTATTACGGTTATGCCTACAGCTACTCATCCGACAAGGGCAGCTGATGGGGAAACTGGCTCAACTGGGGGAGAGGCTGCGTGGAGAGGGGCTGGGAGCGCTCCTTCTCAAGGGGGCCAGTGGCTCTTTTGCTGTCAAGATAGCCGGGGCAGGGCTACTGTTTGCCAGCCAGATGCTGTTGACCCGGTTGATGGGGGCGACCCAATACGGCATCTATATCTACGCCCTTACCTGGATCGTATTGCTCTCCCAGGTTGCTGAGCTTGGCCTGGGCTCTTCCATTCTCCGTTTCGTCGCGGCCTATCGTGCCAGGGCGGAGTGGGGGTTGTTACACGGCGTGCTACGCTTCAGTTCCCGCCTGGTCCTCGGCGTCAGTCTCGTTATCGTTGCGCTGGGCGTATTGATCATCTGGGCGTTGCGCGATCAGCTGGGTGCCGAGCAGAGCGCCACCTTCTGGCTGGCACTGCTGCTGCTGCCGGTACTGACCCTGACCGGGCTGCGCCAGACGGCACTGGTCTCTCTCAAGCATGTCGTTCTATCCGGTATTCCTGAGAGTGTTTTCAAACAGATCCTGATTATGCTGCTGGTATCCGGTCTCTACCTGGTGGTTCGGGAGGAGCTGCTGGCATCCCAGGTGATGGTAGTCAATCTGATCAGCTGGGTGGTGACTTTTGTCATTGGCACTATCTGGCTCATCCGGCTGTTGCCGCCGGAGGTGGCCGGGGCGGCCCCCGTGTATGAGCGTCGTGAGTGGATGAAAGTATCGCTGCCGATGCTGTTCGCCACCGGGATGCGCATGATCCTGTCGCAGGTGGATATCATCATGGTGGGAGCGCTGCTGGGAGCCAGGGAGGCGGGGATCTATGCGGTTGCCACACGGATCGTCGAGATTGTGGCATTCGGGGAGCAGGCCCTCAACTCTATCGTGGCCCCGATGATTTCGGAGCTGTTCAGCAGTGAGCAGCACGCCAAGCTGCGCAGGATGATGACCCTGGCAGCCTGGGGGCGATTCGGCTTCACGCTGGTGATAAGTACGGTGATGGCGCTGATGGGGCCGTTTCTTCTGGGGCTGTTCGGTTCTGAGTTTCCCGAGGGGTTGACCGCGTTTCTAATCCTTCTGGGGGGGAATGTCCTTATTTCGATAGCGGGTTCGGGAGGTTTTCTGATGCCCATGACCGGGCACCAGAATCAGCATGCCCTGCAGGTGGCGGTCGCTGCACTGGTCAACGTGGTTCTCAACGCCATTTTGGTGCCGTTGTTCGGGATCAACGGGGCCGCGATAGCCACGGCGATCAGCATGATTGTATGGAATGTCATCATGCTGAGCTATGTGTGGCGCCATCTCAATATCAACCCCACAGTATTTTCCCGGCTGCAGTCATGAAGATCGCAATGGGAATCTCTTCGCTGGGCGGCGGTGGTGCAGAGCGGGTGCTTTCCGTCATGGCGAATTACTGGGCAGAGAAGGGGGAGCAGGTTACCGTAATCACGTTGGCACACCAGGAGAGGGATGTGTATCGGCTGGATGAACGGGTGGAGCGCGCCGCCTTCGGCCTGGAGAGGGATTCGCGTGGAGTGTGGGATGCACTGCGGAACAACCTGGTGCGTATACTCTCCCTGCGCAGGACTCTTCGCAAGGTTCGTCCCGATGTGGTGATCGGTTTCTCCGAGCACATGAGCGTCATGATGTTGCTGGCAACGTTGGGCCTGCCGATTCCGGTGATTGTGTTCGAGCACACCGATCCGCGCAGGGCGCCGCTGGAGCGATCATGGGGGTTGTTGCGGCGTTGGAGCTACCACCGTGCAAAGGGGATCGTATTGCTCACCGAGGAGCTGCGAACGGTGGCTGCGAAAAACTGGCCGGAGAAGATGCTGCATGTGATCCCCAATCCTGCCGTTGTGGTCGAGGAGAGCGGTGAAGCCTCCATTCCCTTTGCCTTGCCCAAACCCTTCATCGTTGCGATGGGAAGGCTGGTTCCCCTGAAAGGGTTCAATCTGTTGCTGGAGGCGTTCAGCCGCTGTGGGCGTGATGGGTGGTCCCTGGTGATCCTGGGTGAGGGGGAGGAGCGGCCACAGCTGGAGCAGCTGGTGCAGACATTGGGTCTGGAACAGCGGGTACTGTTGCCGGGTCGTGTGGATGAGCCCTCCCATGTGTTGCGTCAGGCGGAGATATTCGTTCTTTCATCGCGTTACGAGGGGTTTCCCATGGCTTTGGTGGAGGCGATGGCCTGCGGTCTGCCGGCCATCAGTTTTGATTGTCCCACGGGGCCGGCAGATATTGTTCGGGACGGGGTGGATGGGCTGCTGGTGGAACATGAAAATGTCTCTGCGCTTACATCGGCGATGGTCCGGCTGATGGACGATGAACAGGAACGGCTCCGGCTGGCAGCTTCCGCACCGGAAGTGATGGAACGCTTCTGCATCGAGAAAGTGATGGGGCGGTGGGACCGCCTGCTGGATTCCGTCAGGTAGTTGCCGCAGATGGACAAGGGACGGCTGTTTGCCTGGCTGGCGGGGACAAATACCTTTCTATATTGCAGCAATCTCTACCTGCACTACTACGAGACGGGGCAGACCTCCTTCAAACCCCTCTACTGGTACCTGTTTACCATCGGCTCCATGGTCCTCCTGTTGCTGTCGGGGCGCGGATCACTGTTTCGGGATCTCCCCAGAGCGCTGTTGATCTGGTTGTGGGCGTTTCTGATATACAGTGCCTTCAATGTCATCTACTCTTCGCACGGGCCGGCCGCCCTCCAGGCCTTCATCTACAATATTGAAACCACCTTTCTGTTTGTCGCGTTTTTTCTGCTCCTGATACAGCCAGGGGCGATGCGTCTCTCGCAGTGGGCGCTGCTGCTGGTCACCCTGCTCGGGGTGGTTCTGAATGTGATCGATTTTTTCACCCCCCTTTGGTCAATCGTTCCCGGCAGGGCTGCGGGGCTCTACGGGAATCCCACCATAGCGGGCAAGGTTCTGGCACTCTCCATGGTTGGTGCCATTCCTGTGATTCCGGCACGACTGCGATTGCCGTTCTGTATCTACGTGGGTGTGGGTATCATTCTCACATTCAGTCGCGGCTCCTGGTTGTTGTGGGCACTGGGGGTATCCGCGCTGGGAATGACCGGATTTATTCAGTTCCGTTACAAAAAAATCGCCGCCGCAATGATTGCCGCTCTCGTGGGGTTCGTTGTCTATGCCCTGTTGACCGGAACTCTTTTGAGCTATATGAACAGTGCTGGTCTGGGTACCTTCCTGACGCCGGACACCCTGGAACGGATGGGAGGAAGAGGGTCGTCGTTTGGTGACGATTCCGCCAGTTCCCGGGCAGCGGTTGCACTACATGCATGGAGGGAGTTCCAGTCTGCCCCATGGATTGGTCACGGTATGGGCTATACCATGGAGTGGGGTGATATCGAACCCCACAACATGTACCTTGCAATGGCAGCGAATGGAGGATTGATCGGGATACTCATCTTCCTGAGCCTGCTGGTGGTGGTGTGGCGCAATACCAATCAGCTGGGAAAGGTGATCTGCTCCCTC
>JALSRO010000362.1 GCA_026984715.1 Chromatiales bacterium
CAGTCCGGGATGCAGATGGTGCGGCAACTGGAGCTCTCCATGTTCGATTTCCGCCTGCACCTGGAGTATGACCCGGAGACCGGTCCCCGCATCCAGCAGATCCTCGACGAGGTGCGAGCCGAAGTGGCGGTACTGCGCCCGCCGGTCTACAACCGTTTCCAGCATGGGTTTGCACATATCTTTGCCGGAGGCTATGCGGCAGGCTACTACAGTTACAAATGGGCCGAGGTGCTCTCTTCCGATGCCTTTGCACGGTTCGAGGAGAACGGCATCTTCGACCGCAAGACCGGGCTGGAATTTCTTGAAACCATCCTGGAGCAGGGTGGCGCCCGTGATCCCATGGAACTGTTCAAGGAGTTCCGTGGCCGTGAACCGGAGATAGATGCGCTGCTGCGCCATTCCGGAATCTCCAGAGGGAGTGGCAGGGAGAAGCGATGAGCACACTACCCTCCTCTCCGGAAAAAGCTGCATCTTGAGAACCGTGTCGTTTGCTCCGCGCGGCTTTCCCAATACTCTTGAGTTCGGGCCATTGCCTTATTGCCAGGGGGAAGGGAGGGAAGGTCGGGAGTGGGTCGGGTTACTTCCCGATGGAGGTCGAAGAAAAGGAGATTTAAATGGAAAGTGCAGCACGATTTCAATCCGGTCCCGGATATTTCGGTAGCAGTACGGGACCAGCGATAGTGAAGCAGGATTCAGCGGGTGTCAGGGCGGTCGGGCGTATTATCCCGAGTGTTCTCATCACCCTGTTCTCGTGCCTGTTGTTGACAGGGTGTCCGTCGAAGAGCTCCATCGACACCGGCAACACAACCGAGTCCCCCGCAGAGCAGGGAGAGAAAGACGACCACGGGCAGACAAACGACCAGGGGCAGGCAGAGAATATCTCGGTGGAGGATATCGCCATTTTCCCACCCCAACACCCCTTGAACCGGGACATCTCGAACGATCCCGTGGATCCCAATTCCCGTCTGATTCTGGAAAATATCGGTCTCGATGTCGGCCTCTTTGCAGATTTCGGCAGCGGCCTCTATGAGGGCGCGCCCATCGGGATTCCCTATGTGACCGTAGGGCGGGGTCAAGCTACCGTCCCCATTACGTTCCGGGGCAACGAATATGACGACAACTATGGTGACGAAAGTGACCAGGGACCATTTCCCATTCCGCTGGACGCCCCCATCGAGGGAAATGGCGAGGAGGACAGTCATGTGCTCTGTATCGATGTGGAGAACAGAGTACTCTACGAGCTGTACAATGCCGAGCCGGAGGGGCAGGGGTGGGCGGCCTCGTCGGCGGCGATGTTCGACCTCGACAAGGTGGAGTTCCGCCCCGACGGCTGGACCTCTGCGGATGCCGCCGGACTGCCCATCTTCCCGCTGCTGGTGCGCTACCCTGAGATTGCGCAAAAAGGGGAGATCGATCACCCGATACGGTTCACCATTCCGCGCGCAAAGATCTACGAAGGGTACGTGCATCCGGCCCGTCATCTGGTCTCGGGAGAGACCGGGCCCGAACTTCTCCCCTTCGGTGGGCGGTTACGGCTGAAGGCAGAGTTCGATATCAGTGGTTTTTCGGAGACAAACCAGATTATCCTCAAGGCGCTGAAGAGATACGGTTTGATCCTGGCAGACGTTGGTTCCAGCATGTTTATATCCGGAGCGCCAGACGATCGATGGGACAACGACGATCTCCGGGAATTGCGCAAGGTGAAGGTTGCCGATTTCGAAGTGATCAAACTGGGGGCGATCACTCATCGATAACGGTCCCGCTTCGCCCTCCTGATTGCCCATGCGAGAGAAGTGGCGGAACTCACATGTCGTTTTCGGGGAAACGACACCATGAATATTGTATGATGTGGGGGGGGAGGAAAAGGGTGCTATCGACCCGGCAGCAAGGAAAATCGTATTCAGCGGATGTTCTCCTGCCGAGCCTGGAGCGCAGGGCCGGTGCATGAAGCCCTTGACCCCATGATGTTTGGCGGCAGGCGGGTCCGCAACAAAACAGCCTGCCACGGCTGAGACGATATATATCGCTGCCTACACCTT
>JALSRO010000363.1 GCA_026984715.1 Chromatiales bacterium
GACTGCCCGAAGGCAGTAGCAGTCGCAGGAGAGGCAGGAAAGCAGGCACCGGCAAGCCCTCGCGCCGGGTGGCACAGTTGCAGGCATTGCTTTGGCTTGCGGAATAGAGCATTGTACGATAGCAAATTCAAACTGGTTATTCAGTAATTGTATCGACTATAACGTTATTTGCTGAAGTTTCCAACTTTTTTATGGAGTATCCCCATGATCAAAACCGGACAACCCGCCCCCGACTTCACCCTCCCCGCCACAGGCGGTCAGGAGATCACGCTGTCTGGACTGAAAGGCAGCAACGTGGTGCTCTATTTCTATCCGCGGGACAATACCCCCGGTTGCACCAAAGAGGGCCAGGCTTTTCGCGATCACCACGCCGAGTTTGAAAAACTCGATACGGTTGTACTGGGTGTCTCCCGTGACAGCCTCAAGACCCACGAAAACTTCAAGGCCAAACACCAGTTCCCGTTCGAGCTACTCTCTGACAGCGAGGAAACGGTATGCAGGCTGTACGATGTCATCAAGGAGAAGAACATGTACGGAAAGAAGGTAATGGGCATCGAACGCAGCACCTTCCTCATCGATCGGGAGGGCATTCTGCGCCGGGAGTGGCGCAAGGTGAAGGTGGCCGGACATGTGGAAGAGGTGCTCGAGGCGGTGCGTTCACTATAGGAGGTCGTCCATGACCAAAAAAACCATTCGCGGCAAACGCCTGTTCGTGCTGGATACCAACGTACTGATGCACGACCCCACCGCGCTGTTTCATTTCCAGGAGCACGGCGTGTTTCTCCCCATGGTGGTGCTGGAGGAGCTGGACAACCACAAGCGCGGCCCTTCGGAAGTGGCCCGCAACGCACGCCAGGCGAGCCGTTTTCTGGATGAGATGATGAAGGGGGCCAGCAAGGAGGCCATCGATAAGGGGCTCCGTTTTCCCGCCTGGAACATGCCGGAGAACAGCGCCGGCGGACGTCTCTTCTTCCAGACCCATATCGTCCCTTCCAACCTGCCGGAGTCCCTTCCCGGAGACAAATCCGACAACAACATCCTCAGCATCGCCATCTCCCTGCAGCAGGAACACCCCAGCAAAAAGGTCACCCTGGTATCCAAGGATATCAATCTGCGCATCAAGGCGGCGGTGCTCGGCGTCCATGCGGAGGACTACTACAACGACCAGGTGCTGGAGGACGTCAATCTTCTCTACCAGGGGTTGCTGGAGCTGCCGGACGACTTCTGGGAACGATACCGCAAGGAGATGGACTCCTGGCACGAAGAGGGGCGCACCTTCTACAAGATCACCGGCCCCGATGTGGAGACATGGTTCCCCAACCAGTTCATCTCCCTCGCCGATGACGATTTTCTGGCCATCGTTCGGGAACAGAAGGAACAGCAGGCCACCATCGAACTGACCCGTGACTACTCCCGCCACGCAGTCTGGGGCATCACCCCGCGCAACCGGGAGCAGAACTGCGCACTCAACCTGCTGATGGACCCGGCCATCGATTTCGTCACCCTGCTCGGCCAGGCCGGGACAGGAAAAACCCTGCTCACCCTGGCGGCCGGACTGGCGCAAACCCTGGATGAAAACCGCTACACCGAGATCATCATGACCCGCGCCACCATCCCGGTGGGAGACGATATCGGCTTCCTGCCCGGAACCGAAGAGGAGAAGATGACCCCCTGGATGGGCGCCCTGATGGACAACCTCGAAGTGCTCACCCAACCCGGCGACAGCGGTCAGTGGGGGCGCGCTGTCACCAACGACCTGCTGCAGAAGCGGATCCGCATCCACTCCCTCAACTTCATGCGCGGCCGCACCTTCCTCAACAAATACATCATCATCGACGAAGCGCAGAACCTGACCCCCAAACAGATGAAAACCCTCATCACCCGCGCCGGCCCCGGCTCGAAAATCATCTGCATCGGCAACATCGCCCAGATCGACACCCCCTACCTCACCGAAACCACCTCCGGCCTCACCTACGTGGTGGATAAATTCAAAGCCTGGGAACACAGCGGGCATATCACCTTGATGACCGGAGAGCG
>JALSRO010000364.1 GCA_026984715.1 Chromatiales bacterium
TGTAATATGTGTTGCGAACCGCCTGCTCACAGGCGCAGCGGTGGCGCAGACAGGGCTATCCGGAGTTGCGGGTGGCAGTCAATCTCTCCTCCCTGGAGCTGGATAGTGCCGGACTTCCGGAACACGTTGGAAAACTCCTCGAAGAGACCGGTCTTCCCTCGAGGCTCCTGGAGCTGGAGATAACCGAGAGCATCATCATGAAACATGCCGATGCGGTGATCTCGGTACTGAAAGAGCTGCGAGCGCTGGGTATCAACCTTGCCATCGACGATTTTGGTACCGGCTACTCCTCACTCAGCTACCTGCGCCACTTCCCCATCAATACACTGAAGATCGATCGCTCTTTCATCCCCGACATAACGACCCATCCCGGCGATGCCGCCGTAATCACCAGCATCATCTCCCTAGCGCAGAAGTTACGGCTGATCGTCGTTGCAGAAGGTGTCGAGACAGCAGAACAGCAGGCCTTTCTGCTCTCCCAAGGGTGTGATCTGGTACAGGGGAACCATATCAGCAAACCGCTCTCGGCAACAGAGTTCGAGCAGCGCATCCTGCGCAAGACCGGCGGCGGCAGCATCCCTGTCCGGGCAATTTCCTGAACGCATACATTGCGTCTCACCGGCGTCTGGTTTATCCTGTTGCGCTTCATCGGAGAGGTGTCCGAGTGGTTGAAGGAGCACGCCTGGAAAGTGTGTATACGGTAACACCGTATCGAGGGTTCGAATCCCTCCCTCTCCGCCATATAATCAATGACTTAGCTACCAATCGTGTCTAAATCGTGGCTTATTTTGGGGTGGTTTTGGCTCCAGTTAGACACGATTTAGACACGATTTTTTGGCCCGGAACCGGCCAGTTCTTCCGGGCAGACGAATTCCCCCCCTCGTCCAGGAACAGATACTCGGCTTCTGCTATCTGAACGACTGGACAATCACCAGGCGTTGATCTCTCTTTCCAGTTGGCGAATAGCGTCCACGATCTCGTCGAAGGACGGGGCTTGTTGGTACATCATGCCGGCGCAGATCATTTCCTCGTAGTCTGCTTGCAGTGCACCGAGTATCCCCGCTTCGGGCAGTAGCCTGAGCTGTCCTTCGAGGCAGGCCTCATAGTGGGCATAGCTGGCATTGAAAAAGACCTGCTTGTGACGGACGACATCTTCAAACAGTTCACGATTGTCGATAGCTCTCCGACCGGAGACATGCTGTGCCAGCATGACCAGGTCATACCAGTGTCTTGAGAGCCTCTCGGCGCTTGCCTTGAGTTGACCACGATGACACTCGACATGAATCAGGGTCGCTTTCTCCCAGAAAGTTCGTTCCGGTGAAAGCACCACCACCTCTCTGGCGGGGTAGTCCACCTCGGGAGTCAGTTCTGCTACGTCGGGCGAAATCCAATGACGCTCATTGGGATCGATGACGTTGCGGCCACCCAGCTCGATAAGCACCTGGCTTTTGAGGTATTCGTCGTGAGCTTCCGTCACGGAGGGGAAGCTGATCCAGATCTTTTCACCGGTTTCGTCGACTTCGACGGTGTGATGATCGGCGCTGGGTATATTCTCCAGCGCCTGCCGAATGGCGGGCACAATGATTTCGTTTGCATACGTTTTCACATAGCCCTTGAGGCGGTCACTGTATTTCCTGATCTGGGTCTTGCTGGCGTTCCCGGCGAACGGATCGAATTCGTCTTTGAAATGTCGGTAGTCGAGCGTGATGTCGACGTCTTCCGAAAAGCGATCGATGACCTGGTAGACTTTGGAAAGCGAGGTACCACCCTTGAACGCCATGGGATGGGCATCAGGGATGGAGAACAGGGTCTGCAATATCGAGCAGACCCAGATGTCCTTTTCCAATACCGCAGCCTGACGGCCAAGCGCCGCGGCAGCGGCCTGGAGGATGTCTTTCCGGTCCTCTTCCGGAAGTTCCATCCAGGCCTCAGCCATGGGGGGACTCCCGACCGTATTGATCGATTGCACTGGCCATCCAGGCCGGCATGCTGGAAGCACGCAGTTTTTCGAACTCCTCTTCGCTCAATCCTTCCCG
>JALSRO010000365.1 GCA_026984715.1 Chromatiales bacterium
ACCGTCCCCACTTTGGGATTGGGCATAAGACCGCGCGGCCCGAGAATCTGGCCCAACTGGCCAACCACCCGCATGGCATCGGGGCTGGCTATCACGACATCGAAATCGAGATTACCCTTCTTTATGGATTCCGCCAGATCTTCCATCCCAACCACGTCGGCACCCGCCGCCTCTGCGGCGGCCACATTGGCGCCCTGGGTAAACACCGCCACCCGCACACTCTTGCCGGTACCGTGAGGCAATACCGTGGAGCCGCGTACCACCTGATCGGACTTGCGGGGGTCGACCCCCAGGTTGACCGCCACATCGACAGACTCCACAAACTTGGCTGGCGGCAGCTCCTTGAGCAACTTCAGCGCATCCTCGACGGGATACTGCTTGCCAGCCTCCACCTTCTCCATGAACAGCTTCTTGCGCTTGCTCAGCTTCGCCATGCTCAAACCCCCTCCGTTTCCAGGCCCATGCTACGCGCTGTACCAGCAATGGTACGCACTGCAGCATCGAGGTCACCGGCCGTGAGATCGGGATCCTTGGTCTTTGCAATCTCCTCCAGCTGGGCGCGCGTCACCTTCCCGACTTTGTCACGGTTGGGCACACCAGAGCCCTTGGGTACACCGGCGGCCTTCTTCAGCAGCACGGAGGCCGGTGGGGTCTTGGTGATAAAGGTAAAACTGCGATCGTTATAAACGGTGATCACCACCGGAATGGGCAGCCCCGGCTCCATCTTCTGGGTCTGCGCATTGAATGCCTTGCAGAACTCCATGATATTCACACCATGCTGGCCCAGCGCCGGGCCAACGGGAGGACTGGGATTGGCCTGCCCTGCTGCCACCTGCAGCTTGATATAAGCCTCGATTTTTTTTGCCATGCTCTACTCCTTGGTGGGTACAAACGCCTCTCGGCTCCCCTTGAAACTCAACCTTTCTCGACCTGACTGAACTCCAGATCCACGGGGGTTGAACGCCCGAAAATCAGTACCGAAACACGCATCCGGCTCTTTTCGTAATCCACCTCTTCCACCACACCATTGAAATCGTTGAAGGGACCGTCGCAGATACGCACCACCTCTCCCGGCTCGAACAACACCTTGGGGCGAGGCTTCTCCACCCCTTCCTGGATACGGTTGAGAATTGCCTCAGCCTCCTTGTCGCTGATGGGTGCCGGGCGGTCCGAGGTTCCACCGATGAACCCCATCACCTTGGGGACATCCTTGACCAGGTGCCAGGTATCGTCATCCAGTTCCATCTGCACCAGCACATAGCCGGGGAAAAATTTGCGTTCACTCTTGCGCTTCTGACCCTCGCGCATCTCCACCAGCTCCTCGGTGGGAACCAGGATCTCACCAAACTTGTCCTCCATGCCGTAACGAGCAATACGCTCGGCAAGCGAACGTTTCACCTGGTTCTCGAAACCGGAATAGGCGTGAACCACATACCAGCGCTTTGTCACGGTTCTATACTCCCTGGCCGGTCAACAACCGTACCGCCCATAACAGAAACATATCCAGCAGCCACAACAGGATACCCATAACGATGACCATCACGATGACGATCAGGGTGGTCTGCGTGGTCTCTTTGCGGGTCGGCCAGACCACCTTGCGAATCTCAATCATGCTGCCCCGCAGGAATTCGCGCGCGTTGCGCCCGGCCACCGTCTGCAAACCGATGGCGGCGGAAACACCGCCCACTGCCAGCAGACCAAGAACCCGATACAACAGCGGATACTCGTCCAACAAGTAAAAAGCAACAATAGCCGCCAGCAGCAGAGCTCCCGCCAGAGACAATTTAATCTTGTCTGCCATAGTCAGTGTCGAGTTTCCCTGTTATTAATGGCAGGCCAGGAGGGAATCGAACCCCCAACCTGCGGTTTTGGAGACCGCTGCTCTGCCAATTGAGCTACTGGCCTGTAACAAAAACCGATCCAGCAGAATTAGCGAAAGAGCGCGGACAGCCAACACCGCTCCGCGCTCCCGATATCCGCCTGTTATGCTGTATGCTATTCGATGATCTTCG
>JALSRO010000366.1 GCA_026984715.1 Chromatiales bacterium
GCATTCTGGGCTTCAGGCAGGTGCCGGAACAAGGCGCAGTGTGTGGGCGAGGGCTGTTCCCTCGTCGAGGTCGCTCCAGTGCATCCCTGCACCCGCGACACTCGGAGATCCTGTCCAGCGCACTGGAACGCGGGGCCGGTGCCTGTCTGAAACCCCTGACCCTATGATATTCAACGACAGGCTGCGTTACCCCATCCTGCTGTAGAGTGGCTACAACGGCGATGGGCTGCCTTGCTGCGAACCGGCGCGCCACGGCTGAATACGATATATATTGTTGCCGGGTTAATAAGAGTAGCGCTGAAATGTGCCCCGGGGGACGCTGAAATTCTGGTTTCCCGGTACGAATCGCTAACGCCCGTACTACATGAACAAAAAACATTGGATGACAAACACCCTCGATGGGGAACTGCCGGATGAGATGCTGACGGAACTGGCCCGGCGTTCCTGTGAACCGGGGCATTACCACTGGCCAAGTATGAATGGGACCGGGGGCTGAATGAATAACGACCTGCTTTCAACAGACGCAACAGAGCTGTTTGATACCGAAGAATTGAATACCCTGGCGGCCGCATTGCTGGATGAAGCTGGCCGTCGGGGTGCCAGTGCGGCAGAGGTGGGGGGAAATATCGCCTCGGGGCTGTCGGTGACGGTACGCATGGGGGAGGTGGAGACCATCGAGCACAACCGGGACAAGGGGCTGGGAATAACGGTCTATTTCGGCCATCGCAAGGGGTCTGCAAACACCACGGAGTTCAGCGGTGAAGCGGTGCGGGATACGGTGCGCGCTGCCTGCGATATTGCCCGCTACACTGCCGAGGATCCCTGTAACGGTTTGGCCCCGAAGGATCTCATGGCGGAGGCGATCCCCGATCTGGAGCTGTTCCATCCCTGGGATCTGCGGCCAGAGCAAGCCATCGATCTGGCCCGGGAGTGTGAAGCCGCAGCCTTTGACAGTGATCCACGGATCACCAATTCGGAGGGTGGGGCGGTCAACACTCATGCCGGGTACTATCTCTATGCCAACAGCCACGGTTTCACGGGAGGTTACGCTACTACCCGTCACAGTGTCAGTTGTGCTGTGATTGCCGGTGTAGGGGAGGCCATGCAGCGTGACTTCTGGTACAGCACTGCACGTCACCCCGCTTGGCTGGAGCCAGTGCGGGAGGTTGGAGGTCGTGCTGCGCAACGTGCGTTGCAGCGGTTGGATGGAAGGCGTCTGTCGACGCGGCAGGTTCCGGTTCTGTTCACTCCCGAGAGTGCCCGTACCTTGCTCTCCCACTTCGTTTCAGCGATACGCGGGGGGGCACTCTATCGAAAAGCCAGCTTTCTGGCGGGTCATCTGGGCAAGAGGATCTTTCCCGAATTCGTCCACATCCAGGAGCAGCCTCATCTCAAAGGGGCGCTGGGTAGTGCACCGTTCGACAATGAGGGGGTTGCCACCCGGCAGCGCGATTTGGTGCAGGAAGGGGTGCTGCAGGGCTATGTGCTGGATAGCTATTCTGCCTGCAAACTGGGGATGCAGACCACTGGCAATGCAGGTGGGGTACACAATTTGACGATTGCCGCCGGAGCGCGGCAGGGGCAGATCGACCCCGCCGATCTCGCATCTGAGGGCCTGATCAAGCAGATGGATCGGGGGTTGGTGGTTACCGAGCTGATGGGGCAGGGGGTTCGTCTGATCTCCGGGGACTATTCACGTGGTGCAGCCGGATTCTGGGTGGAGAACGGCCAGATTCAGTATCCTGTCGAAGAGGTCACCGTCGCCGGCAATCTGCGCGATATCTTCCAGGGGCTGGTGATGGTGGGCAGCGATACAGACATGCGTGGCAACATCCGCACCGGATCCTGGCTGGTGGAGCAGATGACCGTAGCAGGAGAGTGAGGAATATCCCGCCTCGTTTCTCCATTCTGTTACCCGTCGCCACCTCATCCCGCCACCTGGGGATCGGTGCCGCCATTTTTCAGGGCCCATCCTGGTCGTAGCGCTCTTTTCACGGTTTGCGAAACCCGGTCTCCCCACAGCTTCGGGGCGCAGCCGGATGGTGCGAATTTTTTGCGGAATTCTGCAGAAAAACGGGTGCTGTGTCGATATAGGCGGGTATGAAGCATGCGACAGAAAAAATACATCCGGAGCCGTTCGGAGAGCACTCCCGGTGGCAAGGGGGCGGCAGCTGGGGTCTTGTGTTGCCGGACGGAGAATCGCCGCTGGACTACCGTCTGTTGCTGGATGCCGTGTCGCTCCACGCGGCGCTGTGTATAGTCGATGGCGGGGGTACCATCCACTATGTGAACGAAAAGTTGTGTGCCGTCAGTGGATTCGATGCCAATGAGCTGGTGGGGAGAAGCTACCGCAGGTTGCTGCCGGAAGGGGAGGGAAATGCAGATGAAGATGGCTTGTGGCATGCTCTGGCCAATGGGTGCATCTGGCGGGGAGAGCTGAAGCAGAGGAGCCGGTTTGAGACGGAGTTCTGGACCGAAACCACGGTTGTTCCGGTGGCGGATGAGCCGGGAGCCGGACTCTATCTCTTCGTGCAGACGGAGATTACCGGTTTCAAGCAGGCCCAGGTCGTGCTGCAGACATCGGAGGAGAAGCATCGTGCGCTGCTGGAGCAGGCCAACGATGCCATTCTGCTCGTGGACATGGATGGGTGGCTGATTGTCGCCAATCAGCGTGCCGAGCGCCTGACGGGCTATAGCCGCGAGGAGCTGACGAACATGCATATGCAGCAGTTGGTGCCACCGGGTGCCCGCTCCCGACTGCTCGATCTTCACCAGGAGGTGCTTGAGCAGCGCTGCAGCTCGTTTCACGGCGGGCTTCTGCTCGGAAAAAACGGGGACGTGACGCCGGTGGACCTCTCCTGCGCCGTGGTGGAGTTTGGAGGGCAGCGGGTCATCCAGAGCATCCTGCGGGATATCACCAGCCGCAAGATGATAGAGACAGAGCTGATCCGGGCGAGGATCGTGGCCGAACGGGCGAGCAGAGCCAAGACGGAGTTCATCTCCCGTATAAGCCACGAACTGCGTACTCCCCTGAATGCCATCCTGGGCTTCGGTCAGCTGCTGCAGACCGATGAATCCACTCCGTTGGCGGATCCCCATCGGGAAGGGATCAATCAGATTCTGAGCGCCGGGTGGCATCTTCTCGAGCTGATCGAGGATGTGTTGAACTTCTCCCAGATCGAGACCGGCAATCTGCGTATCACGCCGGCTGCTGTGGATGTGGGAGATGTTTTGCAGGAGTGCCGGGACATGCTGGAACCGTTGGCCCGGGAGCGCAATGTTACCGTGGAGCCGATGCCAATGCCGCAGCGGGTCGTCGTATTGGCCGATCCCGTGCGGTTGAAGGAGATCCTGCTGAATCTTGGCTCCAATGCCATCAAATACAACAAGATAAACGGCTGTGTCAGTTTCAGCGTGGTGGTGGAGTCTGGCAGGGCGCGCATCAATATCAGTGATACCGGCATCGGCATCCGGCCGGAGCAGATGCGGCAGCTGTTCGAGCCTTTCGACCGCTTGGGACAGGAGGACAGCGCCATTCAGGGCACCGGCCTCGGCCTGGTAATCGCCAGGAGGCTGGCCGAGCTGATGGGCGGCAAACTGGGTGTCTGGAGTGAGCCCGGTGTCGGGAGTACCTTCTGGATCGATCTGAAACTGATGGAGTAGAGCAACGGGGCCGTTGTGTCCGTTTGCTCCCTATCCGTTTCCGGTATCGGCCATATGGTCTTTCCTTTCCCGGAGTACCCGGGAGAAGGAGTGAGCCGTGGAGACAGGCCGGGTGGATCACTCCGACAGCGTCGCCTCGATCTCGGCAAAGGTGTTGGCCTTGTCGCTGATCTCGATGGGCTCTCCCAGCTGCCGGCTTATCCGGGTGCTGGAGAAGATACCGCGAATGGATTGACCTCCGTCCGGTGCGGTGGCTATCACCAGTGCATGTTGTCTCCCCACATCGGTCAGGGTAGCGATGATGTCTCCCACACTGGCATTGGCCACGTCCCTCAAATCCAGTGCATCCAGCCGTTCCCACGGGGTCATGATGTGTCGCACCAGTATGTCGGCATGCTTGCCTCCCCGTTGCTGGAGGTGTTTCATGGGGCGTTCCCCGAGAATGTCGGTGGCAGTGATCAGGCCGATCACCCGATGCTGCTCATCGGTTACCAGCAGCAGGCGTACCTTGCTGGTGATCATCTGTTGGTTTGCGGTATCGATATTCACGTCCGGCCCGGTGGTCACTGCTGTGACCTTTTCGAGATCGGTCATGACCTGCATGGCGGGTGAGTCCTTTGTGACTCCTCCCATTGCGGGGAGGGGTGGGCGGCCATAGGGCACGGTGGTTTCAAGGGAGCGCAGTGGCAGCGGAGTGTAGTTGGTGGGCATGGGGTTCTCCATCATCGTCGATTGTCACCCTATACCCTATAGACGCTGATGGCACGCCGCGCAATATTCACCACAAATTGCGTGCCATTGTTGGTCTTGTTGACCCGGCAACAATATATGTCGCATTCAGGGCTTCAGACAGGCGCCGGAACAGGGTGCGGTGCGCAGGCGAGAGTCGTTCCCTCGTCGAGGTCGCTCCTGTGCACCCAAGTGTTCTCGACAGTTGGATATCTCTGTCCAGCATGCTGGAATGCTGATCCGGTGCTCGCCTGAAACTCCCAATGGGATATATCCGGTCACTGGGTCAACGACGATCCCTCTCCTTCCAGAACTCCGGCGTGGCCATGGCCGCCAAGTGAATTCCATGGTTGTAGTATCGGGTGGCGAACGGTTTTTCCCGGCTCGCCCGTTCGCGAAAAGTGGTCAGGGGCTCTCTCTTTCCCGCCAGGGTGGCGCTCCACCAGCCGGAGGGGTAAACCGGTTGGGGAAAATTGATGGTCAGCAGTTGGGTGAATCCCGCGCTGCCCATGGCATTGCGTATGTTGCGGATCAGTGGTTGGTGAATCAGGGGGGATTCACTTTGATGCACGAGAATGCCGTCCTCGCCCAGTGCTTCGAAGCAGTCCCGATAGAAGGCGGCGCTGAACAGTCCTTCGGCAGGGCCGATGGGGTCCGTGCTGTCCACGATGATGAGATCCACCGATGCGGGAGCGGCATTCTTCACCCATTGAATACCATCGGCAAAGAGCAGCTCTGCGCGCGGGTCGTCATTGGCCTCACACAGCTCCGGGAAGAACTGTTCCGACAGTCGGGTGACCCGTTCGTCGATATCCACCTGTACCGCCTGTTTCACCTCTGAGTGCTTGAGCACCTCGCGGAGCGTGCCACAGTCACCGCCGCCGATAATGACGACCTTCTCCGGACCGGGGTGGGTGAACAGGGCTGGATGGCTCATCATTTCGTGGTAGAGAAAATTATCGAAATCGGAGAGCATGATGAAGCCATCGATCACCATCAGCGTGCCGAAAAACTCCGTCTCGTAGATTGCGATATGTTGATAGGGTGTCTGCTCCTCATGGAGTTTCTGTTTCACCTTGAGGGAGAAGGCGCTGCCAGATTCGGTGCAGAGTTCGGTAAACCAGTCGTCGCTCAGTGTCATGCTCATTCCTGCCGGGTGTGATTTGGGGCACAAGATACCGGATGTTTTGTTACACTTGCAACGATGGAACGGCTCAAGGACAAACATATCCTGCTGGGGGTGACCGGGGGTATTGCCGCATACAAGAGCGCTGATCTGGTGCGGCGGTTGCGTCAGGCGGGTGCGGAGGTGCGTGTGGTGATGAGCCGGGCGGCCTCCCGTTTCGTGACTCCCCTTACCTTCGAGACCCTTTCCGGTTATCCGGTGACTACCCGCTGGCTCGAATCCAGCCCGGATTCACCACTGGAGCATATCGAACTGGCACGCTGGGCGGATCTCATTCTGATTGCGCCGGCTACCGCCCATACTATGGCCCGTCTCTCGCACGGCCTGGCCGATGATCTTCTCACTACCACCTGTCTGGCCAGCAGTGCTCCATTGGTGCTGGCCCCGGCAATGAATCGGCAGATGTGGTCGAGTCCGGCGACAGGCGCCAATGCCGCCCTGTTGAGAGAGCGTGGTGTCCATCTGTTCGGTCCTGCCGCCGGCGAGCAGGCCTGTGGCGAGAGTGGGCCGGGGCGCATGCTGGAGCCGCAGGAGTTGCTCGACCGTCTGGCAGGGTTGTTCGCGGCGCCTTACCTGTCCGGAATGCGGGTGATGGTTACCGCCGGTCCCACGCTGGAGGATATCGACCCGGTTCGATACATCGGTAACCGTAGCTCCGGCAAGATGGGTTATGCTGTGGCCTCTGCCGCGCGGGGGGCGGGTGCCGATGTGGTGCTGGTCAGTGGAGTCACCCATCTCGCAGCACCGCAGGGTGTTATCCGAGTCGGGGTGCGCAGCGCGGCGGAGATGCGTGAAGCAGTCATGCGGGAGGTATCCGGCTGCGACATCTTCATTGCAGCGGCGGCGGTTGCAGACTACCGACCGCTGGCACCGAGCAGGCAGAAGCTGAAAAAAGGGAAACAGGCCACCCTTACCATCGAACTTGAACGTACTCCGGATATCCTGGCCGAGGTGGGTGCCCTGAAAGAGGGACCCTTCTGCGTCGGTTTTGCGGCCGAGACAGAACGGGTGACCGAGTACGCCCGGGCCAAGCTGGCCGCCAAAGAGGTGGATATGATTGCCGCCAACCGCGTGGGGGAGCCCGGAAGGGGATTCGAAAGCGATGAGAACAGCCTTGAGCTGATCTGGGACGGAGGCGGTGTGACTATCCCCATCGCACCGAAAGAGGAGGTAGCGCGTCGGCTGGTGGAGTTCATCGCATGGCGAATGGGGAAGAGCGGGCCACCTCTCGATTCGCTCCCCTGAGAGCCGTTTGCCGCACAAGGAGTGAAAAGTGTGCGCCAGTTCCTTGAGAGCGAGGTTGTTTCGGGGGGAAATAGGCGCACTCCGGAGCCGGTACACAAAAAGCAATCAAGAACGGTGGCTGGTTGCCGATAATCATTGATTTAGCCCCTTGTAGTCCCTTGGCCTGGCGACAGTGTGGCCTGTTCGCCGGTGGCCGATGAGAAATGGAACAGCCCATGCAAAAGATTCAGTTGAAGATCCTCGACCCGCGTATCGGAACAGAGTATCCTTTACCCACCTATGCCACTGATGGTGCCGCAGGAATGGACCTGCGTGCCTGCCTCGATGAGGCGGTGACACTGAATCCGGGGGAGACTCGTCTGGTACCCACCGGCCTCGCCATCCATGTCGCCGATCCCTCCCTTGCTGCGGTCATCCTGCCGCGTTCCGGGTTGGGCCACAAACATGGTATCGTGCTGGGAAACCTGGTGGGGCTCATCGATTCCGATTACCAGGGAGAGCTGTTGATCTCGTGCTGGAATCGTGGCCAGACAACATTTGTCATCCAGCCGGGGGAGCGGGTGGCGCAACTGGTCTTCGTTCCGGTCGTACAGGCGGATTTTGAGCTGGTGGATGAGTTCCAGGCCAGTGAGCGTGGGGCCGGCGGATTCGGTCATACCGGTCGCCATTGATACAGGGAGGTGTCGATATGTTGCAACAACCGATCCGCCAATCGCAGTCTGGTCGCCCCGGGCCGGTCTGTGCCTCTGTATTCAAACCCTATGATATTCGGGGTATCGCCGGGGAGACGCTGACCCCAGAGACACTCTACACCCTCGGGCGTGCCATCGGCAGCGAGGCGATGGAGCGAGGGGTTACGACTCTGGCAGTCGGCCGGGATGCGCGTCTCTCCAGCCCCTCCCTGAGCCGCGCGCTTGTCCGTGCCTTGTGTGACAGCGGCTGTGAGGTGCTCGATGTGGGCCGGGTTCCCACACCGGTTCTCTACTTTGCAGCTTGGCACTATGCTGGAAACAGCGGCGTCATGGTGACCGCAAGTCACAATCCCGCCGAGTACAACGGCCTCAAGATAGTCCTTGCCGGTGACGTGCTTCATGGTGAGGGCGTGCAGGCGCTGCGCCGCCGTATCGAAAAGGGAGAGCTGGCGGACGGTATCGGCGGTTGCCGCCGCATCGACGTGATCACCCCCTATCTCGAGCAGGTGTGCCGGGATGTTCGACTGGCCCGGCCGCTGAAGGTGGTGGTGGATGCAGGTAACGGTATGGCTGGCGAGCTCGCGCCGGCGCTGTTCAGGCGTCTGGGGTGCGAGGTGGAAGAGCTCTACTGCGATATCGACGGCCGTTTCCCCAACCATCACCCGGATCCCACCGAGCTCGCCAACCTCCAGGAGCTGATTGCCGCCGTGCGCTCCCATGGTGCCGACGTGGGGTTTGCCTTCGACGGGGATGGTGACAGAATCGGTGTGGTGGACAGCAGCGGCAAGGTGATCTGGCCCGATCGGCTGTTGATGCCGTTGGCCGTGGATCTGCTGAAGCACCATCCCGGCGCCGAGATTCTGTTCGACATCAAATGCACAAGCAATCTCTACGACGTGATCGAAGGGCATGGTGGCCGACCACTGATGTGGCGCACCGGACACTCCGTGGTCAGGACGAAGATGCAGCGCGACAACGCCCTGCTGGCAGGGGAGCTTACCGGCCACCTGTTTTTTGCAGATCGCTGGTTTGGCTGCGACGATGCCATGTATGCCGGTGCACGGCTGCTCGAGCTGCTGGCGCAGGCGCCAACCAGCAGCGCCGACCTGTTCGCCACCTATCCCGACGCGGTGAACACCCAGGAGTTCAAGATTCCCGTCTGCGACGGTTGCCATTATGAATTGATGGAGCGGCTTACGGCAAAGGCAGACTTTGCCGACGCAACACTCAATACGCTGGATGGCCTGCGCCTGGAGTTTCCCTATGGGTGGGTACTGTTGCGTGCCTCCAATACAACTCCCACCCTGGGCGTGCGTTTCGAGGCGGACAACCGGGCCGAGTTGGCAGAGCTTCAGCGGCGTGTCCGGGAGTTTATTCTGTCCGAGGCGCCCACTCTTTCACTCCCTTTCTGACCGACAGCCGGGCGCAGGGAGCCCCTCTGGCGCGGATCGCCGTGCAGTCCTGTCCGTAGCAGGGGAATTTGTGGTATATATGCCGGCTGTTGAACACCATCTGACGGCGCTACACAATGACTCTCGATCCGACCTCTGCAGCAGAAATCGCCCGGGTTCTCACCGAGGCGCTCCCCTATATCCAACGCTTCATCGGCAAGACCATGGTGATCAAGTATGGTGGTAACGCCATGGTGGACCCTGTCCTGCAGCAGGGTTTTGCCCGTGATGTGGTGCTGATGAAGCTGGTGGGGATGAATCCGGTGGTGGTGCATGGGGGTGGGCCCCAGATTGGCAAACTGCTGGAGCGCATCGGCAAGGAGAGCCGTTTCGTCGAGGGGATGCGGGTTACCGACAGCGAAACCATGGATGTGGTGCAGATGGTGTTGGGAGGGCTGGTCAACAAGGAGATCGTCTCACTCATCAACCAGCAAGGGGGGTGCGCCGTGGGGCTGACCGGTAAG
>JALSRO010000367.1 GCA_026984715.1 Chromatiales bacterium
CATCGCCAAGGCGTGTGCCGAGGCGATCCGGAAGCACCCCTCCATCAACTGGTGTTACCAGCCGGTGGACAAGCTGGTGGAGCGCAGCAACGTGGATATCGGCATGGCGGTCTCCGCCGATGGTGGCGGCCTGGTGGTGCCGGTGCTGCGCCACTGCGAATCGAACAGCCTGGAGCAGCTCAACGAGGCGTGGGGCGATCTGCTGGGGCGCGCCCGCAAGCGGCGGCTGGCCCCGGAAGAGTACGCCAATCCCACCTTCATGGTCTCCAACATGGGGATGCTGGGAGTCAGCTGGTTCGACGCCATCCCCACGCCGGGAACTGCTGCCATTCTGGCGATTGCCACGGCGGGGCCGGAAGGGATGCCGCTCACTGTTACCGCGGATCACCGGGTAGTCAATGGAGCTGAAGTGGCGCTGTTTCTCAATACCCTGAAACAGAAGATCGAAGAGCCGGAGGAGTGGATGGGCCCGATCGGTCCCGCGATTCCGGAAGGGGACTGGGATTACGACGTGGTGGTCATCGGTGGCGGGCCGGGGGGCGAGGACTGCGCTCGCGATCTGGCTGCCCACGGTCTCAAGGTTGCCATGGTCAACGACGCCCCGTTCCCCGGTGGCGAATGTCTGTGGCGCGGCTGCATCCCCTCCAAGGCTTGGCGCGCGGCGGCCGACCGGATCCGTGATCGCGCCCATGACGAGCACCTGGGTGTCGAGGGCACCACCGGCGCCACCCTCAACTGGGAGAAACTGGAGAAGACCCGCCGCCATATACTGGAGACGCGCGGCGAGATGGCACTGAAGACCGATACCGGGGTCAAGATCAAGGTGATCCAGGGCTTCGCCCGCTTCGAGGATCAGCACACGCTGTTCGTGGACAGGTCAGGAAACTCAGCCAACCCCCACGAGCGCGCCGCACCGGGAGATGGTTCGCAGGGTGAATCCATCACCTTCGGCGCGGCGGTCATCGCCACCGGCGCTCCCCCCTTCGTGCCCCCGATCCCCGGAGCGGCAGAGGGGCTGGAGAGCGGCGGCGTCCTTACCTCCGATACAGTCTGGAGTCTGGATGGCGTACCCGAAACCATGACCGTGATCGGTGGCGGCGCCATTGGCATGGAGATGGCCCAGATCTTCCAGGACTTCGGCACCGGCGTCACGTTGCTGGAAGGGCAGGAACGCATCCTTGCCGAGGTGGAGCCGGAGATTGCCAAACACCTCACCGCGGTACTCAACGACGACCCCAACCTGACCATCCACACCGCGGTAAAGGTGGTGGAGATCAGCGGCAAGCCGGGTAGCATGACGGTGAGCTTCGAGGATGCCTCCGGGAAACGTCACGACCAGTCGTGTGACAGGGTGCTGATGGCTACCGGCAAGCGGCCCGTGCTGGAGCCGTTGCGGCTGGAGGCCGCCGGGGTAGTGGTGGAGAATGGCGTCATCAAGGCGGACAGCCGCTGTCGCACCAGCGTCGCGCACATCTTTGCCGTTGGCGACGTAATCGGTGGCCTGATGCTCGCCCACACCGCCGGACAGCAGGGCCGGGTAGCTGCAGCCACCCTGCTGGGCGAGGATATGAAATATGATCAGGATATGGATTGCGGCGTGATCTTCACCCGTCCCGAGGCCGCCTTCGTCGGCCTGTCACTGGAGCAGGCGAAGGCCCGGGGAATCGACGCCGTGGAGGTGAAGATGCCGATGAGCATCGACGCCAAGGCGATGATCACCAACGAAACCCACGGCATGATCAAGATCGTGGCGGACAAGGCGAGCCACCGCATCGTCGGGGTGCACTTCCTGGCCGATCATGCCGATACGCTCATCGGCGAAGGGGTGATGATGGTGTCCGGAAAAATGACCCTGGAGCAGGTGGCCCAGGCGATTCACCCGCACCCGACCCAGACCGAGATGTTCGGCGAAATGGCGCGCCGCCTGCTGTCGCGCCTGCGGCGGAGCAAGCGGAAGCGGTAGGGGTTGGACGACCGATTGAACTGCTCTTCAGGCCGTTTATCGCGAA
>JALSRO010000368.1 GCA_026984715.1 Chromatiales bacterium
CCCTGCTCGGCGAATACGTCCCAGAAGGTGACAGGTGAGCCGTGAAAGGTGAACTCCTCGAGACCGATCCGCTCGATCCGCTGAGTTATCTTCGGGTGGGGCTTCCCCGGCTGGCTGACACCGGAGAGATCACCCTTGATGTCGGCCATGAATACAGGAACACCCAGGTGGCTGAAGCCCTCTGCCAGCACCTGCAGGGTGACGGTTTTCCCGGTACCGGTGGCACCTGCGATAAATCCGTGGCGGTTTGCCATCCGGGGCAGCAAATAGACAGGATCGTGGGCTTTGCCAATCAGCAGTGGTTCGAACATTTATCGTCTCCGGTAGATATCAATCGGGCGGCTGGATATCCCGTCTTCAGCCGCCACGTTGACAAAATCATGACATAGCTCAATAACAGCGCATCTAAACAGCGCGTAACGGGTTGCACAAACCGGGATGATACACCAATACTTTGGTCATACCCCTTTTTGGGGATGTTGTGGGAGCGATCCAGCCACCGCGCAGGGGGCAGGGTGTCGCTGGATCAAAATCGATGGAATAGCCGCAAGAGGATGTTACCTCTGATGATAATATGGGGATGATAATATGGCCGACAAGAAAATTGAATCGATAGAAGGGATTGGCTCCAGCGGCATCGAGGCGCTGACCAAGGCGGGTATCACCAGCACCGGGAAGTTGCTCTATGTCTGTCATACCAAAGAGGCGCGGATGGACCTGGCGGAGCGGACCGGATTGAGTGAATCCGTAATTCTCAACTGGGTGAATATGTCCGATCTGTTTCGTGTCAGGGGTATAACGGGGCATGCCGCGGAGCTGCTGCTCGCAGTCGATGTCGATACTGTTCAGGAGCTGGCGGAGCAGGAGGCCGAGTCTCTCTGCCGTGCGATGCGCGAGACCAACGACGAATTGAAACTGAATCTCGAAGTTCCGGATGCAGCCACTGTATCCATCTGGATTGCGCAGGCGAAAGAGCTGCCGGCAATCATTACCCACTGAACTCTCCCTTCACCTATAATGGGGCTGGCTGAACGGGTCAGCCCTGTTATTCATATCCAACCAAATCTGTTTGTATGCAAGAGTCTGTTCAATGCTGGGCCGTGGTTCCCGCGGCCGGCACGGGTTCCCGTATGGGTACGGCTGTTCCCAAGCAGTATCTGCCGCTGGGGAACGCCATGTTGATCGAGCACACATTGCGCCGCCTGGCGGCTGCACACTGTATCACCGGGATCGTCGTGGCGGTGGGGGAGGCGGACGACCGATGGTCCGATGTGGCGGCAGATGTCGGCAAACCGGTGATAACGGTGGCTGGTGGAGCGGAACGGTGCCATTCGGTGTTGCATGCGCTGGGTGAGTTGATGGCCCGCGAGCAGCCGGATGAGTGGGTACTGGTGCACGATGCGGCCCGGCCCTGTGTCCGTGTCGACGATATAGAGAGACTAGCGTTTGCGGTCCGCGGCCATTCCGTCGGAGGGCTGCTGGGTATCCCTCTGAGTGATACGGTAAAACGGGTGGACAGGGAAGGTGCGGTGATCCGAACCGTGGATCGGCAGGGGTTGTGGCGCGCCCTGACCCCCCAGATGTTCCGCCTGCGGTTGCTGCACGATGCCCTGTCCGCCGCCACGGTCGCCGGAGAGCTGGTGACGGACGAGGCTTCTGCGATGGAGCTGGCGGGGTATAGCCCATTGATGGTCGAGGGCGGGGCCGACAACATCAAGGTGACCCGCCCGGCGGACTTGGCCATGGCGGATTTTTTTCTTCGACAGCAGGAGAGGGTGCCGTGCGCATAGGACATGGTTTCGATGTACATCGTTTCGGACCGGGGGATCATCTGGTGATTGGCGGGGTGACCATTCCCCATGACTTTGGGATGCGCGCGCACTCCGATGGCGACGTGCTGATCCACGCCGTCTGCGATGCCCTGCTCGGTGCCGCCGCGCTGGGGGATATTGGGCGCCACTTTCCCGACAGCAGCGCCGAGTTCAAGGATA
>JALSRO010000369.1 GCA_026984715.1 Chromatiales bacterium
GTACTCCGCTGATACGCCGCGCCCACGGCTCTGCCGGCAGCAGGTAGACGGCATATTGCGTCGTTTTTCTTTCCGGTTGTAGCTGCCGGGCCTTGGCCATGTCATCATCATACCCCTGTTTCAGGCGGATGAAGATGTCGCTTTCGCGGACAAATGCCAATGGGTCTGCATAGGGTTGCAAGCTGCGGAACAGCCGATCGGGTGGAAAATGGAGATCCTCCACGCTGGCGCCATAACCGTTGTAATTGAGGTAGATTCCCAGCTGGCGCAGTTGCTCCAGCTGTTCCTCATTCAGCGCGAGGGGTGCCGCAGCGGCACGGGCGCTGTTGTCCAGATTATCACCGAATGCTCCCACCGCCGCCCAGGCAGGGAACTTTTGTTCGAGATGCTGGTTGACCAGCAGGCTGGTACAGACTGTGGGCCGGGTATCGATGGTTGCCGTCAGGGCGGGAGAATCCGGAATCTCTCCGGCGAAGTGGTGGTCGAAGTAGTGTACGGAGGCCCCACGTTCCAATATCCGGCACAGATCCTCACGGTTCTTGTCGAGGGAGATGTCGAGCACCACCACACTGTCACCGGCCCCGGCCCTTACCCGCTCGAGCAGGTTGATATCCCGTTTGACCCCCGTAACCAGTACAGAGTCGAGAGGTTGCTCCAGGCGCAGTTGCTGCAGTGCGCAGATCCCGTCGGCATCGCCATTGAAGACATCGATATTGGCCATCTATCTTCCCCAGAAGCAGTTCAGGCTATGATAATGTGTTATTCCCTCCGACACGAACGGATTTTTCCGGGAATCACCATGCGGGAAGGGTTGGAGCGGGTGATGGGAATCGAACCCACGTCATCAGCTTGGGAAGCTGAGGTTCTACCATTGAACTACACCCGCGCGGTAGAATAGTATTCTTATTCGGCCACAGTTTACCCATTATGAATATCATACTCAACGGTGAACCCTATGAATTGGCCTCCGGAACCACCGTCAGTCAGCTGGTGGAGCGGTTGGGTCTGGCCGGGAAGCGTCTGGCCATCGAGATCGATCGGGAGATAGTGCCGCGCAGTGCCTACGGCAAAATCTGCTTCCGTGGCGGTGAGCGGGTCGAGATTGTCCATGCCATCGGTGGCGGATGACGCCCCTTTGCGCCGGTTGAACTTCACTTTTTCAGGATACCAAACTCTATGTCGAACAAATCGCATTCCCCTGCCGATGCTCCCCTGGTTATCGCCGGAGTGGAGTATCGCTCCCGCCTCCTGGTGGGGACGGGAAAATATCGTGATCTGGAGGAAACCAGAGAGGCCACAGAGGCCAGTGGCGCCGAGATCGTCACTGTGGCGATTCGCCGCTCCAATATCGGACAAAACCCTGACGAACCCAGTCTGCTGGAGGTGATTCCCCCGGACAGATATACGATTCTGCCCAACACCGCCGGCTGTTATACGGCTGAAGATGCCGTGCGTACTTGCCGTCTGGCCCGGGAGCTGCTCGATGGGCATGATCTGGTGAAGCTGGAGGTGTTGGGGGACGAGAAGACCCTGTTTCCGGATGTGTTGCAGACTCTGGAAGCGGCGGAGACCTTGATCAAGGAGGGTTTCAAGGTGATGGTCTATACCAATGACGACCTGATCATCGCCAAGCGTTTTGAACAGATGGGTTGTGTTGCAGTAATGCCGCTGGCTGCGCCTATCGGCTCCGGGCTGGGGATTCGCAACCCCTACAACATCCTCTCCATCGTAGAGGAGCTGGAAGTTCCCGTGCTGGTGGATGCGGGTGTCGGTACGGCGTCCGATGCCGCCGTGGCGATGGAGTTGGGGTGTGACGGGGTGCTGATGAACACCGCCATTGCCGGGGCGCAACAACCGGTATTGATGGCCTCCGCGATGAAGAAGGCGGTAGAGGCCGGTCGGCAGGCGTGGCTGGCTGGCCGTATTCCGCGCAAGCGTTTCGCCAGTGCATCCTCCCCTTTGAGCGGAACCTTCTTTTGAGGATGGGGTTGCCGCAGAGAGCCGGCCAGCCATACCGCCCGATCCGCAGTTTCGTGCGTCGGGAGGGGCGCATTACACCTTCCCAGCAACGGGCGCTGACACGCCTCTGGCCGCGCTACGGGCTGAATGCCGGTGAGCAGCCATTCGATTTTGCAGAAATCTTCGGTCGTCGGGCGCCCTGCATTCTGGAGATCGGTTTTGGTGACGGCGTTTCACTGCTGCAGCAGGCACAGGCCCATCCGGAGAACCATTATCTGGGTATCGAGGTGCATCGTCCCGGTGTGGGGCGGTTGCTGCATGCCATGGAAGGGGCGGGGGTGGAGAATGTAAGGGTCGTTTGCGAAGATGCGGTGTCGGTGTTGCGGCGGAATATTCCCGATCGGTCGCTGGATGTGGTTCAGCTGTTCTTTCCCGACCCCTGGCCCAAGAAGCGCCACCACAAACGGCGCATCGTGCAGCCGGATTTTGCGCAACTGGTGCGAAGCAAACTGCGCAGCGGAGGGCACTTTCATCTGGCGACCGATTGGGAAGAGTATGCACAGCAGATGATGGGGGTGTTGGAGAGCACTCCCGGTTACCGCAACACTGCCGGCCGGGGGAATTTTCTGCCCCGGCCGGACTCCAGGCCGTTGACCAAGTTCGAACTACGCGGGCAGCGGCTTGGCCATAGTGTTCGGGATTTGATCTTCGAGCGCCGGTAATGGCAGATTCCGTGGTTGGCCAGATACTCCTCTTTGCTGCCGGCGCGGTAACCGCGATCATCTCCATGTGGCTGGGCAGTCTGGTCTTTTTTCGTCTGATGGAGCGGCGTGAAAGACGGCGGTTGCTTCAGACACAGCTGGCCGAGCTGGTTTCACAGGCCTACGAGGTCGAGCAGTGGTTGCGTCGTCTGCGCTCTGCCGAGCTGCTCAATGGTCCTCCGCTGGAAGAGCCTTCTCCCATGAAACAGGTGAACATGATCGCACGCCTGTTCGTTCCGGAGCTGCGTGCCGAGGTCAAGCGTCTCAACAGCGCCGTGGTGGCGTTCGAGGCGTGGGTGGAGCAGGGAGCGGCGGAAAAGCGCAGTGAGCGCCGTATCACCCAGGCGACCCTGGACAAGTATCCGGTGGTGCAGCGGGCAGTGCTGGAGTGCATAACCGAGCTTGCCAACAAGGCCGAGAGAGTAACAAGGAGATGAGGCGATGCAGTGTGCCGTCTATCGTTGCAGCAGGAAGGCGGAAACCTATCTATACGTGGCGGTTGCGGAGGGCAAGGCCGATTTTTCGCGCGTGCCGGATGCCCTGCTGGACTCTCTTGGCAGGCGGGAACATGTCATGGATCTGGAGCTGACCCCGGAAAGAACCCTGGCGCGGGCGAACCGGGACGAGGTGGTGGCCGCGCTCCGGCGGCAGGGGTTCTTTCTGCAGATGCCCCCGCCGTTGCCGACCCTGTGAGGGCATTGTTGCGATTATTGCGCGACTTATACCGCCTGTTTCTATAGAATATATCGGTCAACTATTGGGTTATGTCCGAATCCACGGGTTCGGGTATGGATAACAAGTCAATCGGGAGAGTCTCCAATGTCCGCAGAACATCCAGTTATCGCCGTGACCGGTTCCTCCGGTGCCGGTACCACTACCGTCAAAAACGCCTTCGAGCACATCTTCCACCGGGAAGGGATCAAGCCGCTGGTGATGGAGGGCGACAGTTTCCACAAGTATGACCGCGCAGAGATGAAGCGGGCAATCAAGGAGTATGCCGAAAAGGGTAAGACAATTAGCCACTTCGGCCCGGAGGCCAACCTGTTCGACAAGCTGGAGGAGACCTTCAAGACCTATGCAGAGACCGGTGGCTGCAAGCGTCGCTTCTACCTGCATAGTGACGAGGAGGCGGAGCCCTACGGGCAGAAGCCGGGCGAGTTCACCCCCTGGGAGGAGATCCCTCCGGGTACATCTGATCTGCTGTTCTATGAAGGCCTGCATGGCGGCGTGGTGGCCGGTGACATCGATGTCAGCAAGCACGTGGATCTGCTGGTGGGAGTGGTGCCGATTGTCAACCTGGAGTGGATCCAGAAGATCTTCCGCGACCATGGCCAGCGGGGCTATGCTCCCGAGGTCATCGTGGAGACCATCCTGCGCCGCATGCCCGATTATGTGAACTACATCACACCGCAGTTCTCCCGCACCCACATCAACTTCCAGCGGGTGCCCACCGTGGATACCTCCAACCCCTTCATCGCCAGGGATATCCCCACTCCGGACGAGAGCTTCGTGGTGATCCGCTTCCGCTATCCCAAGGGGGTCGATTTCCCTTATCTTCTCGACATGATCGATGGCTCCTTCATGTCCCGCCCCAACACCTTGGTAGTGCCGGGAGGGAAGATGGGTTTTGCCATGGAGGTGGTGTTGACCCCGCTCATCCACGATCTGATCGAGAAGAAGAAGAGAGTCGGCTGACGGGAATCCCGGCATCTAGCCGGGGTGCCGGCTCCGCGGTACCGCTCCCCGGCTCCCGCAGAAGGGTATGTGGACGGGGTCGCACAGCAGGCGGATATCGATTGGCCGCGGGTAGGCTCCCGCATGACAAGAATCAGGGGTACGAACGATGAATACAGATTTTCTGGTTATCGGCGCCAGCATTACTGGCATCAATGTCGCTCGTGAACTCAAACAGCGATTCCCCGACACCACGGTGGTTGTCATCGACAAGGAGAGCGGCTGCGCGCGACACTCCAGCGGTCGCAACAGCGGGTTGCTGGATGCCGGGTTCTCCTGGTCGCCCGATACGCTGAAGGCCCGTTTCTGCAAACAGGGCAACCAGCAGTTGAGCGACTACTGTGAGCGGAACGGAATTCCACTGAACCGGTGCGGCGAACTGGTGATTGCCCGGGATGGGGACGAGCTGTCCGACCTGGACGAAATTCAGCGCCGCGCGGAAGGCAACGGAGTGAAGCTGGAGCCGGTCACCGCGCGCCAGGCGCGGGAGATCGAACCGCGGGCGAGGGTACACGAGCAGGCGCTTTTCTTCCCCTCCTCTGCATCGGTCGACCCTGCTGCCGTCATGCGGCAGATGGAGCAGGATGCCCGCGATGCCGGTGTGAGGTTCTATTACGAGACAAGCTTTCTGCGCAAGGCGGGTGACGAGTTCGTAACCACGCTGGGAACGGTGCAGGCGGGTTACGTGGTCAACTGCGCCGGTCTCTACGCCGACCAGATTGCGCAGCAGTTCGGTTTTGCCGGAAACTATCGCCTGCTTCCCCTCAAACACAACTATCTGGAGTCCAGCGAAGTGCCGGGTGCCTTTCGTACCCATGTCACGGCGGCCGCCGATCTCTCCGGATCCTACCCCGGCACGCAGATCTTCCTGGGGGTGGATGGCAAGGCAAGGCTGGGGCCGGCCGTGAAGCCGGCGCTGTGGCGGGAGCAGTATCACGGCGCCGAGGGTTTTCATCCGTTCGAGATGTCCAGTGTCGTCACTACCGGTATCGGCCAGATGTTTCAGGGGGGAGGGGAGATCTGCCGGGCGTGCCTGCAACGCTTCACCGGTAGCACCCACTCCCGCCTGATCACTGCCGGCAGCCGGCTGGTGGAGGGGATCAGGGCGAGCGACTATCGCGACTGGGCCCGCCCAGAGATCCAACCCCAGCTGGTGAATACCGAAACCCACCGGATGGTTTCGGACTTCATCGTCGAGGGAGATGGCAAATCGATGCATCTGCTGAATACCGTTTCGCCGGTGTTCACGTGTGGTTTGCCTCTGGCCAGCCATATTTGCGACCAGGTGGCCGCCGCAACCGGCAGGTGATTGGGACTGTGAGGGAGGAGAACACATTCTGGGCCGGGAAAAAGGTTCTCGTAACCGGCCATACCGGATTCAAGGGGAGCTGGCTCTCCCTGTGGCTGCAGAAGCTGGGGGCCGAGGTGGTGGGGTACTCGCTGGAGCCACCCACGGAGCCCAGTCTTTTCAAGGTGGCGAATGTCGCCGACGGAATGGTCTCTGTCATCGGTGATATCCGCGATTTTTCCACCCTTCGTGAACTGTTTGCACAGCATCGGCCGGAGATAGTCTTTCACCTGGCGGCACAGGCGCTGGTGCGCCACTCCTACCGGGATCCCATAGAGACCTACAGCAGTAATGTCATGGGCACCGTCAACCTGCTGGAAGCGGTGCGCCAGTCGGGCGGCGTCAGGGCAGTAGTCAACGTGACCAGCGACAAGTGCTACCAGAACAGGGAGTGGGTGTGGGGCTACCGGGAGAATGAGCGCCTCGGCGGGCATGACCCCTACTCCAACAGCAAGGCTTGCGCAGAGCTGGTCACATCCGCCTTCCGGGATTCCTACTTTCCCGCAGCGGAGTATGAGAGCCACACTACCGCACTGGCGAGTGCCCGCGCCGGGAACGTGATTGGAGGAGGAGACTGGGCCGAAGATCGTCTCATTCCCGACATCATGCGCGCCATCGTCGCAGGGCAGCCGGTGCTGATTCGAAACCCCGATGCAATACGCCCGTGGCAGCATGTACTGGAACCGTTGGGTGGTTACCTGGTGTTGGCAGAACGCCTCTATGCAGAGGGGACACCATTTGCCGAAGCGTGGAATTTCGGCCCGGATGAGTCCAGCGCGCGGCCGGTTTCGTGGATCGTGGACTACCTGACCCGGCTGTGGGGAGACGGTGCCAGCTGGGGGCTGGATAGCGGCGAACATCCTCACGAGGCCCACTATCTGAAGCTGGATTGCGCAAAGTCTCGCCATCTGCTCGGAGTAACTCCGAAACTCGATCTGCCGGAGGCGCTGGAGTGGATTGTCGACTGGAATCGAGCCTGGCTGGATGGTGACGATATGCAGCGGTTCAGCTGGCGGCAGATTGAAAGATTCGTATCGCTGGGCGGCGGGTAAGGGAAAATCCGTCCCTGCTGTCGGTCATAGCCCTTCCCGGCGCTGCTTGACTTGCTTTCCGGTTTTGGGGAATATGAGAATTTGTAGGCTAGGTGACGATATATGCCGCATTGAGGGTTTCAGGCAGGCGCAGGCAAGGGTCGCTCCAGTGTATCCCTGCACCCGCGACACTCGGAGATCCTGTCCAGCGGGCTGGAACGCAGGTCCGGCGCTTGCCTGAAGCCCCTGACCCTATGATATTCAACGACAGGCCGTGGCGTGCCGGCCCGCAGGCTGCGTTACCCCATCTTGGCTACAACGGCGATGGGCCGCCTTGCTGCGAACCGGCACGCCACGGCTGAATACGATATATATTGTTGCCGGGTTAATAAATACTCCTCCCGCCTGCCTGCTGCTGCAGCAGGGTGGATGGGCAGGGAGAAAAAACAGTTTGCCCGGAGATGGGCTCAAGGTGCGGCGCGTTTATCCGATATTTGAGAATATTTCCGAAAATGGGCATCGCTCTTTCCCCGTTTGACGATAGCGAATCATGACAAAGGCTGACCAGGTTCATTCCTGTTATCACCTATCCCCGTTCCATCTGTTCTGATTCGAGGGTTCGGTTTGAATCCCAATGGAGGTATCTTGTGAAAGCGGTTATTCTCGCGGGTGGATTGGGTACCCGGTTGTCCGAAGAGACGGCCGTGCGTCCGAAGCCGATGGTGGAGATCGGCGGCAAGCCGATGCTCTGGCACATCATGAAGCTCTATTCCGCCTACGGCATACATGACTTCATCATCTGCTGCGGCTACAAGGGGTATATCATCAAGGAGTATTTTGCCAACTACTTTCTGCATGTCTCCGATGTCACCTTCGACATGAAGCACAACAGCATGGAGGTCCATCAAAGCGCCTCCGAGCCGTGGCGGGTGACCCTTATCGACACCGGCGCGGAGAGCGGAACAGGGGGGCGCCTTCGTTATGTCCGCAAGTTTCTGGACGACGAGGATTTCTGTTTCACCTACGGCGATGGCATATCGGACGTCAACATAACCGAGCTGATTGAATTCCACCGCAACTGCGGAACCCTCGCCACCCTCACCACGGTCCAGCCGGCCCACCGCTTCGGAACGTTGCGCTTCGAGGGGCACAAGGTGAGCCACTTCATAGAGAAAACCGCCAATGGTGGCTGGATAAACGGCGGCTTCTTTGTGCTCTCCCCCAAGGTGATCGATTACATTGATACCGATGAAACCATGTGGGAAGCCGCCCCCATGCAGCGTCTGGTGAAAGAGGGGCAGGTATCCGCATTTGTGCATGAGGGGTTCTGGCACTCCATGGATACCCTGCGCGACAAGCGCAATCTCGAACAACTGTGGGATTCCGGCAAGGCTCCATGGAAGGTCTGGTAACCGATCCGCCGCAGCACACGTTCAGCAAATTCTACATGAGGACAACAAAGTGACAGCGAACAGCACCTGTCGATTCTGTGGCACCGAACTGAAACACACCTTTGCGGATCTGGGCATGTCTCCCGTATCGAACGCGAATATCCGGGAGGAGAACCTGAAATCGGCAGAGCCGTTCTATCCGCTGCACGCCTATGTGTGTGACAACTGCTTCCTGGTTCAGCTGGAGGAGTTCCAGAGCCGCGACGACATCTTCAATGACGACTATGCCTACTTCTCCTCCTTCTCGAAGAGCTGGCTGGAACATGCGCGCAACTACTCGCTGATGATGATGGAGCGGTTCGGTTACGACGAGAACTCCCTGGTCGTCGAGCTGGCCAGCAATGACGGTTACCTGCTGAAAAACTTTGTGGAGAGGAACATCCCGGTTCTCGGCATCGAGCCGTCGGAGAACTGCGCCAACGCCGCACGGGAGATTGGTGTTCGCAGCATCGTGAAGTTCTTCGGCGTGGATACGGCGAAGCAGCTGCTGTCGGAAGGGTACCGGGCGGACCTGCTGATCGGCAACAACGTGCTGGCCCATGTGCCCGACATCAACGACTTCGTCGGCGGCCAGAAGATCATCCTGGATGAATCCGGCGTCATCACCATCGAGTTCCCGCATCTGATGCGACTGATGGAGAACAACCAGTTCGACACCATCTATCACGAGCACTTCTCCTACCTCTCCCTGCTGACGGTGGAGAGGATCTTCGCCGCCCATGGTCTGGTGATCTTCGACGTGGACGAGATCCCCACCCACGGCGGCTCCCTGCGCATCTACGCCCGGCACGACTCCGACACGGCAAAGGCGGTCACCGACGCCGTGGTGGAGCTGCGGCAGCGCGAAGTCGAGGCCGGGCTGACCGACATCCCCACCTACACCGCCTTTTCCGAGCAGGTGAAGGAGACCAAGCGGAAGCTGCTGGAGTTTCTGATCGAGGCAAAGCGGGCCGGCAAGAGCATCGTCGGCTACGGGGCCCCGGCCAAGGGGAATACCCTGC
>JALSRO010000370.1 GCA_026984715.1 Chromatiales bacterium
ATACAGCTTGGCGACTGCGTAGGGAGAACGGGGGTAGAAGGGGGTGGTCTCCTTCTGAGGAATCTCCTGCACCTTGCCGTACAGCTCGGACGTGGATGCCTGATAGAAGCGGGTTCTCTTCTCCAACCCCAGGATGCGAATCGCCTCCAGAAGCCGGAGTGTCCCCATGGCATCGGTGTCCGCCGTATATTCCGGCGCCTCGAACGACACCTGGACATGGCTCTGGGCCGCCAGATTGTAGATCTCGTCCGGCTGTATCTGCTGGATGATACGGATCAGATTGGTGGAGTCGGTCAGGTCCCCATAATGGAGAACGAAACGCTGATCTTCCACATGCGGATCCTGGTAGAGATGGTCGACACGATCGGTATTGAACAGGGAGGCCCGCCGTTTTATCCCGTGAACGGTGTAGCCCTTTTGGAGCAAAAACTCCGCCAGATAGGCGCCATCCTGCCCCGTTATTCCGGTTATCAATGCAACTTTACCCATGCCTCCCCCTTTTTGTTCGGTTGGATTCAGTACTCCAGCTACCAGGAGATTCTCTGAAAACGCCTGGATTGCGGGAAATTTAGTTTATTTTAATAATATCACAGGAGGAAGCGTCCCCCGCAAGCAAGAAACCGGCAAGTGCTTTTCTGCCGCTCTGAGTGGCGAACGAAAGCCGGTTATCTTCTCAACGACGGTGATCAGTGTTGGAGAGCCCCTTTTGTGTTGCTCGATGCGCACCGGCAGGTATCCATACCGGGGGGCACACCAGAACAGGGAGTAGCGTTTACCTTCCGGCCGTACCTCCCGTACCCCAATCACCTCGATTCTTCCCACCCTGGTATCGAGCATCTTGCGCTTGGTCACCCGGTAGTGATGATGCTTTATCCGCTTGCCATCCAACAGGGAGTAGTGGAACTCCCGCTCTCCCCCACGCAGCCGCTCCATGATTGCGAACTGGATGCTGGTTTGATCCTGGGTGTCTTCAGCCAGTCTCCACTGCCTGCCCGAGTGGTGATCGATGACGATCCCTTTCCCCCAGTCATATTCCAGATCCATTCTCTTCTTGCGGCTGCCTCCATTCTCCCGATAGGTGTACCTTAGCGGAACAACTTTGCCCTCCTTCAGCATCCACTGGCTACGCTCTTCTGTGTTTCCGTCGAGAATCCAGGCCGCCAGACCGCGCGGCTCGGCAACCGACTCGATGATGTAACTGCCATCCTCGGCCAGCCGCCCCTTGCGCTCCAGTTCGGCCAGGGTGATTCCGGCCTGACTGAGGCGATAGACAATGCTGAACCTGGCCGGAAGCGGTGCTCCGCCGGCAACGGTGGCCGCACTGTACAGCAACAGCAGAAGCAGGGGCGCCAGCCGTACCATGTTTATGGAGAATCCTCCCATCGAACCGGTTTTTCCAGCGGTTTGCCATCCAGATACGGCATCTCTTTATCCAGCTTCAACCGCCCTTCGGCAAACCAGCGGATGGCTTGGGGATAGATCTTGTGCTCCTGAACCAGCACCCGCGCCGCCAGGGTTTCCGGATCATCATCGGGAAGCACCGGCACCTCTGCCTGTATGACCACCGGCCCCCCATCCAGTTCACCGGTAACGAAATGGACGCTGGCGCCATGGCGCGTGTCGTTTGCCTCCAGTACGCGGTGATGGGTGTGCAGTCCCCGGTACTCGGGCAGCAGCGAGGGGTGGATATTGAGCAGACGACCTTGGTAGTGGGCGACAAATCCGGGAGTAAGAATGCGCATGAAACCGGCCAGCACCACCAGTTCCGGAGCATAGCTGTCGATGGCCTGTTGCAGTGCCTGGTCGAAGCGCTCCCGATCGGCAAACTCCCGATGGTCGATGACCCGCGTTTCGATGCCGTGGTTACGGGCCCGCTGCAGCCCGTAGGCATCTGCGCAGTTGCTGATCACGGCACGGATCTCCACCGGCAGATCCTGTCGTTCAACCGCATCGATGATGGCCTGCAGATTGCTACCA
>JALSRO010000371.1 GCA_026984715.1 Chromatiales bacterium
CCATCCATGTGGAACCGATGAAACCCCAGAATCGTCTCTCTCTTTCCCATCTGTGCGGCAGCCTGGATATGGCAAGGCTCTACTACAGATTGTCTCGCCGGGAGAAAAGGGTGGCCATGATAGTCGCAGACTCCCTCCTCCTGCCTATTGCACTACTGGTTGCATTTGAACTGCGATTGAGCCAGTGGTTGCCGGAGGGTTCGGGGCGCTACTGGTGGATGTTTGTCGCCAGCCCCATGCTGGCAATCCCGGTTTTCGACCGCTTCGGTTTGTACCGTACCGTCATCCGCTATGCCGGAAGCAAGGCGTTTGTAGAGATCTGCAGGGCAGTCAGTCTCCAGGCTCTACTGCTGATGGCGGTGGTGGTGATGGCGGGTGACAACAGTGTCCCGCGCTCGGTGTTCGCGATCTACTTGCTGACCAGCCTTGTCCTGGTTGCGGGAAGCAGGTTTGTCACCCGGGCAGGGCTGAGAACCTTGTTGCGCCCCGGAAGGACACCAACACGGGTAATCATTTTTGGCGCCGGCAGCGCTGGGGCCGAACTGGCACAGGCGCTGCAGGCCGTCGGGGAAACGGAGCCAGTCGCATTCATCGATGATAAACGCGGTTTCCACGGAAGGGAGCTGCTTGGTTTGAAGGTCTATCCGCGTGACCGGTTGCAACAACTGATTGGCCGTTATGAGGTATCCCAGGTGTTACTGGCGATCCCGTCTGCCTCCTTGCAGCGCCGCCAGGAGGTTCTGACGCTGCTGGAGCGGTATCCTGTTCAGGTAAAGACGGTTCCTTCGTTGCATGAGCTGGTGTGGGATAAAGCATCGGTATCCCAGGTAAGAGATGTGGATATCGAGGATCTGTTGGGCAGAGAGCCGGTGCCCCCCAATGAGGATCTGATGTCGATTTGCATCAGTGGAAAATCGGTGTTGGTCACTGGAGCGGGCGGCTCCATCGGCTCCGAGTTGAGTCGGCAGATATTCACTCTCCGGCCTGCACGGATCATCCTCTACGAATCGTCGGAATTCGCCTTGTATCAGATTGAAAGGGAGCTACGCAATTTTCAGTCACACCATACGACCCAGACGGAGATCATTCCGGTCCTGGGCAGCGTAACGGACAGAAAACGGCTGAAGCTGCTGTTTCGCGCCTTCGACATAGATACGGTTTATCACGCCGCTGCGTACAAGCATGTCCCGCTGGTTGAGCAAAACCCCGCAGTCGGCACATACAACAATGTATTTGGAACGCTCTATACCGCCAAGGCTGCGCTGGCCGCGAAGGTCAGTACCTTTATTCTGATCTCCACGGACAAGGCGGTTCGCCCCACCAATGTGATGGGTGCGAGCAAGCGGATGGCCGAGATGGTGTTACAGGGGCTTGCGCGACACGAGACGGTCCTGCTCGGCCTCTCCAAACAGTATCGAACGACGCGCTTCAGCATTGTCCGGTTTGGCAATGTTCTGGGCTCATCGGGCTCTGTGGTTCCCCTCTTCAGGGAGCAGATCCGCACAGGGGGGCCGGTCACGGTCACCCATCAACATGTGATTCGCTACTTCATGACCATTCCGGAAGCGGCGCAGCTGGTGATCCAGGCAGGTTCCATGGGGCAGGGGGGGGATGTATTTGTGCTCGACATGGGGGAACCCGTACGTATCTACGATCTTGCATGCCGCATGATTGCCCTCAGCGGCCTCACGGTGCGGGACGCGGCTAACCCGGAAGGAGATATCGAGATACGCTTTACCGGGCTGCGCCCCGGAGAAAAACTGTTCGAGGAGCTGCTGATTGGAGACAACGTAACCACCACGGAACACCCTCGCATCCTGCGTGCCCACGAAACATCCCTCTCCTGGACCCAGCTGGTTACTGTCCTCGAGCAGCTCGAGCAGGCATGCATGCAGCACGATGCCGTCGGCGTGACCAGCCTGCTCAAACATGCCGTTGGCGGCTATCGGCCACAATGCGGCATCGAGGATCC
>JALSRO010000372.1 GCA_026984715.1 Chromatiales bacterium
TTCTTCTGACGATCAGCCAGTGCAGTGGTAAGCGGCTCCCACAGGTAACGCTGAATGAACCACACCAGTACCGCAAAGGTAAGGATCTGGCCGAGTAATGTGGCAGTAATATTCACCTTGTAGCTCCTTACGGTTAGTGTTCAGTGAATTGCGCTCGCCCTGTCAACCACCCATCGCCGTCTTGACGGCATCGGCAAAGGGATTGGCAAACACGAACCACATGGCCATACCCAGCACGATCATCGGGAAGGCTTCCATCAATCCGCCGGTAAACAGCATCTGCCCCATCAGTTGCGGACGCATCTCGGGCTGACGGGCGATTCCTTCCAGAAACTTGGAGCAGATAAGGCCCCAACCAAGGGCGGAACCCAGTCCCGCGGCAGCCAGAATGATTCCAACGCCAATGGCAGTCATACCGTAAACAGAAGCAAGTACTTCAGCGTTCATCTAGAGGTCTCCTTAATGTAAACGAAAAAATCAGTGCTCTTCTTCAGAGGTATGCGCCATGCCGAGATAGACGATGGTCAACAACATGAAGATGAATGCCTGCAGCGTGATGATCAGGATGTGGAAAATTGCCCACAGACTTCCCAATGCAACCTGGAACGGTAACATGTACCAGGCAAAAGAGAGTAGTGCGATCAACATGAAGATCAGCTCTCCGGCAAACATGTTTCCGAACAGTCGCAGAGCCAGACTGACCGGCTTGGCGACCTCTTCTATGGTGGTCATAATGATGTTGACCGGAATCAGATACTTGCCGAAGGGATGAAACAGAAACTGCTTCAAATAACCGATAGGCCCCTTGATCTTGATGTTGTAGAAGATGATCAGCGCAAATACGCTCAGCGCCAGGCCGAAGGTGGTACCCAGGTCGGTTGTCGGAACTACCTTGAGGTGTTCGATACCGACGACCCTGCCGAGAAGAGGAAGCAGATCCACCGGCAGCAGATCCATGGCATTCATCAGGAACACCCAGATGAAAATGGTGATCGCGAGCGGGCCAATCAGGGGGTTACTGCCGGGGAAGATGTCCCGCACCTGAGTCTGGACGAACTCCACCACGCTTTCGATGACATTCTGCAGGGTTCCTGGAGTTCCCGTGGTGAGGACGCGCCCGATAGCGAAGCTGATCCAAGCAATCAACCCGGCCAGCAGCCAGCCAAAGACCAGGGTATCCACATGGAATGCCCAGAATCCGGCAGCCTGATGGGTCACCGGGTCGCAATCGCCCACGCACCAGTTGATCAGATGATGCTGGATATATTCCGCAGAACTCTGTGCTTCTCCACTCACTGTTTTGCTCCGTGGGTTATGTTCTTAGTTGTGTATCCACCTTGTTGAACGCATAGGCGAGCTGCGCTACCGCGTAACCGGCGAGGATGGCAACCGGTGCAAGCTTCAGCGAACCCATCCCCAGCGCCATCAACACCAGGGTGAGCAGAAACCGCTGTACGGCCCCCGCATAGATGACGAAGGCTCCCTGATTCACGTCCCGGGCCGCGGTATGTGCAGCCTTGGTGATGCGCCACCCCATCAGCCAGGTGGAAAACAACGCTATGGCCCCGCCATACATGGCCGATTGTGCTGCATACCCTCCCTGCATCACCAGAAAGGCGGCGGTAACAGTGAGCACTATCGCCAGCTGGATCACCAACACTCTGCGAACCGTGGCGCGCATCACTTTCGCTGCAAAACTCATCTGCCAGTTACCCGCCCCGGGTGCAGTCCACTTTGCCCGGCTGGATGACCTCAGCCAATCAGCCCGTCACTCTTGGGCGCGCAGTATAAGGACTACTGGGCTTGGGGTCAATGAATAAATCGCCTGTTGCCGCCAACATCGCTTCCATACGTCCACAGCTCATCCCTGCCCGCTCCGCTGCAACTGGGACTCGACCTCTATACGGCGCGATCTCCCGGCCGCCGTCTCAATCAGCACCAAAGCAAAATCCATCGCAGTACCCGGACCACGTGAAGTTATCACCCGGTCGTCGCACACCACTGGCTCGGGGCACAGGGCGGTATCGCGCAACGCCATCTGCTCCAGCACGCCGGGGAAGGCAGTGGCCCGCCTCCCTTTCAGCAAGCCGGCGCGTGCCAGCACCTTCGGAGCCGCGCAGATGGCGGCCACATACCCTCCCCGGGAGAAGGTGCTGTGCAGCAGGGAGTGGACCCGCTCATCCCTGTCCAGATTGTCGCTCCCGGGCTGTCCGCCAGGTAGAACCACCATGCCAACCGGGTAGTGGAGAGTGTTTTCAATCACCGTGTCGGGAATGACGGTGGTACCGCGACTTCCTGTCACCACCCCTCCCGCCAGGCCCGCCGTGACAACATCGAGACGAGCTCTGCGCAACAGATCCGTAACGGTGATGGCCTCCAGCTCCTCAAAACCCTCGGCCAACGGAATCACAATTCGATCCATTGGATGGTACCGGCTACTTGTTGTAGTCTCGCAGGATGTAGAGCCCCTTCAGCAGGTTGAGCGCCTCGAACAGCGGATAGTCGGTCTCCGCCAAGGGTTTCTCGTCCTTGCGCTTTTTGCTGTTCACGGCGGGCTTCTTCCTGTGGCCGTTACCGTTTTCCAGATGTCCGGCCAGATCGGCCTCCTTCAACATCTTCAGACCATGCTCCATCTTCGCCAACTTGACGCTCTCCAGCTCGATGTCGGGGACGATCCCCTCCGCCTGTATAGAGCGTCCGGAGGGGGTGTAGTAGAGAGCCGTGGTGAGCTTCAGGGCGGTTCCTCCTTGCATGGGCAGGATGGTCTGAACCGAGCCCTTTCCGAAACTGGGCTGCCCCACGATAACCGCACGCTTGTGGTCCTGCAGCGCTCCTGCCACGATCTCGGAGGCGGAGGCGGAACCGCTGTTGATCAGCACCACCATCGGCGCACCTTTCAGATGATCGCCCGAACTGGCGTTGAAACGCATCTTGGAGTTCTTGATGCGGCCCTCGGTATAGACAATGGTCCCCTTCTCCAGAAAGGCATCAGCCACGTCCACGGCGGCATTCAGCACGCCTCCCGGGTTGTTGCGCAGATCCAGCACCAGGCCTTTGAGCTGGCCGCCGCTCTCCTTGTTCAATTTGGTCAGCGCCTTGATCAGATCCTTGCCGCTGCGCGCCTGGAACTGGGTGATGCGGACGTAACCAAAGCCATCTTCCAGCATCCTGCTCTTGATGCTCTTGACCTTGATGATGGCGCGGGTGATGGTGATGGTGAGCGGTTTCTCCTCCCCCTCACGCACTATGGTCAGGGTAATGTCTGTACCAGGTTTGCCGCGCATCACCTTTACCGCTTCACCCAGGGTCATCCCCTTCACCGGGGACGAATCGAGCCGGATGATCAGGTCGCCGGCCTGTATCCCAGCCTTCTGCGCGGGGGTATCGTCTATGGGGGCGATGACCTTGACGAAGCCATCCTCCATGCCCACCTCGATACCGAGGCCGCCGAATTCACCGGTAGTACCAACCTGCAGCTCCTTGAATGCATCGGCATCCATGTAGGCAGAGTGAGGGTCGAGATCCGCCAGCATGCCACGAATCGCTCCATCCAGCAGCTTCTTGTCGTCCACCTCTTTGACATAGTCGCTCTTGATCTTGCCGAACACCTCGGAGAAAGTACGCAGCTCGGTCAGGGGAAGGGAGAGCGAAGGCTGACTTTCGCTGCGGTCTGCCAGGACCCCGTGCCCCAGTGAAAGCATCACGCCCACGGTTATTCCGAAAATCAGAATGATTATGTTTCGTTTAGATATCATGCTGTATCGCTCTCCAACCATCAGAACGCGCTATTATACTGCAGTTTGCTATTTCCGCGCTACGCACCAACGCATCGGGTCTACCGGCTCTCCGTTGTGACGGATTTCGAAGTATAGCCCTGCGCGCTCGTTCCCGCCGCTATTGCCCACAGTGGAGATGACCTCTCCCTGCGTCACCCGGGAGCCGGTCTCCTTCTGCAGACTCTGGTTGTGTCCGTAGAGACTCATGTACCCGCCCCCATGATCGATTATGACCAGCAACCCGTAGCCACGCAGCCAGTCGGCAAAGACCACCTTTCCCGCCGCAATCGCCTGCACGGGTTCTCCCTCCGCTGCGGCGATCAGAACCCCCTTCCAGCGCAGTTCCGCGGTCCGGGGGGTGCCAAAACCGGCCAGGATGGCTCCTTCGACCGGCCACGGCAGTTGACCCCCGTTGCCGAAAGGAGGAGCGGCCTTCTGGGCCTGCTTCATGCGCGACAGCAGCTCGGTGAGACGCTGCTCATCCTGACGCAACTGCTCCAATCTGCCGCGGCCCTTCCGAAATGCCCGTTTCAGTGCTGTGAGCAGCTTGCCCCTCGCCTGACGACTCTGTTCAAGCTCTCTCTTCTGGTCAGCATACCGCTCGGCGACCCGTGCCAGCCTGCGCCGCTCCTCCGTCAATTGCGTGGAAAGCCGATGGGTCTTCTCGATCGCGCTGCGCAGCTGATCGATCCGGGCGTTTCGGGCCTGAGTGAAGTAGCGGTAATAGGTGAGGACACGGCCCAGTTTCTGCGGTTCCTGCTGGTTGAGGAACATCTTGAGATACTCCTGGCGGCCGGTCATGTAGGCGGTGCGCAGCTGCAGCGCCAAGGCGCCTCGCTGTTGCGCAATCATCCTGTTCTGCGATTCCAGCTCCCGCCCCAACGCCGTTAGCCGTACCCGTTGTCTCTGCTGTTTCCGCTTCAGAATACGCAGACTGGAGCTCAGCCGGCCAATTCGCTTTTCCACTGCGCGCAGCCTGCGCTGCTCCGCATCCCTGCGGCCACGAATCCCCTCCAGATGGCTCTGCAGTGCGTCGATCTTCTCCTGTACCTGCTGCAACTTCCGCTCCGGAGCACCTTCTGCGGCCGACAGGCCGGTAGCCGCCGACAGCAGCAGGATCAGAATCGCAACGGCGCCACGAGGCAAACAGCAGCGGTCACCTCTCCCCGGCACCCGCTCCGGCGTCATTTGGTAGATACAGGGCGGCGGCATCATACGATAAAACGTATTCAGCCGTGGCCTATCGTTGAATGTCATAGGGTCAAGGACCTCAGGCAGGCACCGGACCCGCGTTCCAGCGCGCTGGACAGGGGTATCCAGCCATCATTGGTGCGAAAACGCACTGGAGCAACCTCTCGGCGAGGGAGCGACCCTTGCCTGCGCCCGCTCGAAGCCCTGAATGCAACATATATCGTATCGTTGCCGGATCAACAGCCCTGCAGGGTGAACAGCAACCGGCCCGTCATCTCCGGCGGCTGTTCCAGACCCAGGAGATAGAGCATGGTCGGGGCAACGTCGCACAGCGCACCATTGGCCTCCATCTCTGCCGGGCGCCCCACATAGATGAAGGGTACCGGATTGTGGGTGTGTGCCGTATGGGGCTGCCCGGTCTCCTCGTTGCACATCAGTTCGGCATTGCCGTGATCGGCGGTGATCAGCACCTCACCACCCGCCTTTCGAACCGCATCGACAACCCGCTTCAGGCAGCTGTCCAGCGCCTCTATCGCCTTGATGGTCGGCCCCAGTTTGCCAGTGTGCCCCACCATGTCGGGGTTGGCATAGTTGCAGATGATGGCGTCGAAACGGCCGCTCCCGATCGCCTCCACCAGCCGATCCGTCAGTTGGTAGGCGTTCATCTCGGGCTGCAGATCGTAGGTGGCGACGTCCGGAGAGGGGATCAGGATACGCTCCTCCCCTTCATAGGGCTCCTCTTCACCACCGTTGAAGAAGAAGGTGACATGGGCATACTTCTCGGTCTCTGCAATGCGCAGCTGGCGCAGACCATGTTTGGCGATATACTCACCAAAGGTGTTGTGCAGCCGCTCCGGGGGAAAGGCTACCGGCACGTTGAATCCGGAGCTGTACTCCGTCAGGGTCACGAAGGCCCCCAGCTTGATCCGCTTGCCGCGAGGAAAACAGTCAAATTTCTTCTCGATGAAAGGCCGCGTGATCTGGCGCGCCCTGTCGGAGCGGTAGTTCATGAAGAAGACGACATCCCCTTTGCCGATCCCCACCCGTTCTTCCCCCGGCGGAATGATACTCGTGGTCTTGACGAACTCATCGGTCTCTCCACGGCTGTACGCCATCGCCAACCCCTCACTGGCGCTGAGCGCTTCATATTCCGCTTTCCCTTCGGTCATCAGCTCATAGGCAGCCTGTATGCGGGGCCAGCGGTGATCTCTGTCCATGGCATAGTACCGCCCGACAATCGAGGCAAAGCGGCCATTACCCAGCTCCCGGAACTTCTCCTCCATACGCTGGATGGACTCCATGGCACTCTTGGGCGCCGTATCCCGCCCGTCGAGGAACGCGTGCAGATAGACCTTGGGAGCCCCCCGCTTGATGGCCAGCTCAACCATGGCGTGAATATGGTTTTCATGACTGTGTACCCCGCCGGGAGAGAGCAGTCCGATAATGTGGACTGCCGTCCCTTTCTTCTTGGCCAGATCGACCGGTTCGGTCAGGGTGCGGTTGGTAAAGAAGGAGCCCGTCTGAATAGCCCGGTCGACCCGAGTATACTCCTGGTAGACTACACGCCCGGCGCCCAGGTTCAGGTGCCCCACCTCGGAATTTCCCATCTGGCCGGCTGGCAATCCAACCTCGGCACCGGATGCCCTGATCAGGGTGTGAGGATAGCTCTGCCACAGGTGATCCCACTCCGGTTTGTTGGCCTGCGCTATGGCATTGTCCCTGGTCGTCTCGCTATACCCCCAGCCGTCCAGTATGACCAGGAGAACGGGGCGGTGCTTGCTATCTCGCGACATCTGTTTCTTTTGCTCGTTTATCTCTTTACGTCCCGGCATAGTTTATGCAATACTGGATTCAATCCAAAAAAGACATTTTACCAGCAGGGCAGGGAGCGCCTAGGATAGCAGGAATAGGGATGTTTTTGTGTCACTGTACCCCGTTTTTGTGAGAAATATCCTGGATTATCTGTGTGAAAATTATGTAAAAGAGGGCCGGAAAGTATTGTTTATAACTGTATAACGGTTAATTTATAAGCAAGGGTACAGGGGGATACCCTCGGATAAAGCACGATATCAATCGGCTAAACACATGGGAAACCCTTTCATGATAAAAACAGACACGCCAGATTTGAATATAGTTTCTTCAAAACTGATCTCCTCCGATGAGGACATCGAACGCGCTGCTCGCGCGGTGAAGGCCATGTCTCACCCGCTACGGTTGAAGATACTCTGCACCCTCGGAGAGGACGAGATCAGCGTTCAGGATATCGTCGAACAGGTGGGCACCTCTCAGAGCAACATCTCCCAACACCTGGCCATACTTCGGGACAAGGGCATTCTCACCTCCCGCAAGGATGCAAACCGGGTCTATTACCACATAGATGACCCCCGAACCTTGCGTCTCATCGCCCTGATACGGGAGGTGTTCGTTCAGTAACATCTCCGGGAGATAGGTTGGGCTATAGACAGTTCTGCCGGGGCAAGGAGGTATTGCCTGGGACGGCAACAACCGAATGGAGTATCACCCCGCCAATACTGTATGTTTCTTTCAGCCGTGACGTGCCGGTTCGCAGCAAGGCAGCCCATCGCCGCTGTAGCCACTCTACAGCAAGACGGGATAACACAGCCTACGGTCCGGCACGCCGCGGCCTGTCGTTGAATATCATGGGGGTAAGTGGCTTCAGACAGACATCGGAACTAGACACAGTCTTGACAAGGGCGCGCCAATCCCGGCGGGCTGCGCCTTGATCCGGAACGTCTGGAGCGCTGCTCTTAACCCTGCTTTACTCTCGCTGGTCTCAGTAACTATTGCGCTCCAGGGCAACACCCCTCAAAATTAGCCTTTTCTGGCGTCGATGGGCTGAATACCACCATGCAGCAACTTCTTCATTTCGTTTCCGGCCACTGGGAGCTGTTTCTCGCTCTGGCCGTTATCTGTATCCTGCTGATCTATCAGACCTTCGGTACGGTTGGCGGCGGCAAGTCGGTCGATCCCCAGGAGGCCATCCGCATGATCAACCATGAGCAGGCGGTGGTTCTGGACGTTCGCGAACCCGGCGAGGTGAAAACAGGGAAGATCCTGGGGTCGATTTCCATTCCCTTGGCGCAGCTGGAAAAGCAGATGGATAAGCTACAGCAACACAAGGCCGCGCCCATCATCGTAGTCTGCCAATCCGGTGGCCGCTCCAGCAGGGCCTGCTCAATACTTCGCAAACAGGGCTTCGAGTCGGTCTACAACCTTCGGGGAGGGATCATGGCCTGGACCAGCACCGGCCTTCCGTTGAGCAAAAAGGGGGCCTGAATCATCGGCTGTCCACGGTCAGGCCTCTTCGATATCCGCTTTTCGGTACAATAAGCGTTACGCGATGTGTAGTTATTGAACCAGCAACGACATATATCGTGTTCAGCCGCTTCGCAGCAAGGCAGGAACCGACCCTGCATTCCAGCACGCTGGGCAGGGATATCCGAGTGTCAGCAAAACCTGGACAAGGGAGCGCGCCTGCCTGAAGCCCTGAATGCGATATATATTGTTCCAGGGGATAGGGTAGCGGACCTGCGCAAATCGCCTCTGAGGAGTCGTCGGATCGGGGCGGGAAACGCGAGTTCATGCCTAAACGGGGGCAGATGATGACCGTCTCCCAACACAGAGATGGCATCTCTCAGCGGGCAGCCAACGGGGCTGGCTACTATCAACATCTTAAGGAAATCAGTCATGACAGATAACGAACAGCAACAGCAGGGTGGCGCGGAATTCGCTATCCAGAAGATCTATACCAAGGATATCTCATTTGAGACACCCAATTCACCCAACGTTTTCAAGCAGCAGTGGCAACCCCAGATCAATGTCGACCTGAATACCAACGGCTCTACCTTGGAGGAGGGGATCTATGAAGTGGTCCTTTCCCTCACAGTAACCGCCAAGCTGGAGGATAAAACCGCATTTCTGGTCGAGGTCCAGCAGGCCGGCATCTTTACCATCAAGGGAATGAACGAAAATGATCTGCCGGTCATGCTGGGAAGTTTCTGCCCCAACATTCTGTTTCCCTATGCCAGGGAGGCTGTATCCGATCTGGTGACCAAGGGTGGATTTCCCCAGCTACTGCTTGCTCCGGTCAACTTCGATGCCCTGTTTGCCCAGCACCAGGAGAAGATCCGACAGCGCTCCACCCACTGAGGTGTTCGATTGAATACGCCCGCACCCCCTCTGCCACACGCTGCCATTGCCGTCTTGGGTGCCGGCTCCTGGGGTACTGCCTTGGCCATTCAGCTGGCTCG
>JALSRO010000373.1 GCA_026984715.1 Chromatiales bacterium
CGACTCGCTGCGGGAGAGCGGCTTCTTGCGCTTTCGGGGTTGCCGTTTTTCGGCCGCCAGCTCAACTGCCTTGGATATACGATCCATTATCAATTCCTTACTGCTTGTAGAAAAACAGTAGCACAAAACTCGCCACGATCGTCAGAAACACCCCACCCCAGATGGCGATCAGCCGCCAGCGCCGTTTGCGCTCGTTCTCCAGATCCTGGTTATTGCATATATAGGGGATGCAGACCAGCGGGGGGGCCTGTGAAATCGCCAGTACGCCTTTGCTGCCCTGGATGGTGTGATCACTGTACTCCTTCATCGCCACTCCAGCCAGCCCCAGCGCAAACGCCAGGACCCCCCCGATCAACGCGATACCCAGCCGGTTGGGTTTTTCAGGCGTGCTCGGTGTGAAGGGGCGCGCAATCATGGTGAAGCGCTCCCCTTTTCCGCCTGCCTCGAGCTGCTCCGCCATGCGCGCTTCGAGCAGTTTGTCCTTTATCTCTGCATACTTCTTCTTGGCATTCTCGTAGTCCCGGGTCAGGGCGAGAAAATCCCGCTCCACTGCGGGCGTCGTGGCGAGCCGGGACTCATATTTCTCCAGCTTCTGCTCCAGCTTGCGGCGAGTGGACTGATCAGCGGCGATATCGGCGATAACCGAGTTGAGCTGCGTCTGCAGGGAGATGTACGCCGGATTGTCGGGACGGGTCGGAGCATTGATGACGGTGGCCGATCTGTCGATGGAGAGATTGCGCAGCTCCCGTTCCAGTGCTGCAACACTCTGCTGAAGCTTCTTGACATCCGGATGTGCGTCCGAGTAGCGCTCCCGCAGCTTGGCCAGTTGCTCCCTCTGGGTGCTAAGTTTGGCGACCAGGCTGCTGGCGCCACTGTTCAGACCGGTCTGGTTCTCCAGTGCGGTAATCTCCCGACGCAGCTTGACCACATCGGGATGATCCTGGGCATAGATGGCGGAGAGGCGCAAGTACTCGGTAGTGAGAGAGCTGAGCCGCTCTCCGGGACTCTGCACCCTGGCCCCCTTGTCGGTGTAGACATCCTTGTGGGGGGAGGTGATTGCCAGCTGGGACTCCAACGCCATCTTGCGATCCTCGAAGGCGCGAATCCGGTCGTCCAGACGCTGGATCTTGTTCTCCGTCTGCTCCAGCAGGCGCATGTTGAGATTTGCCAGCTCCGGCGTCGCCCCGAGGTGTTTCTTCTTGAAGTCGGCAAGCCTGCGCTCGCTCTCTGCCATCTTTTTGGCGAGGCGCTCCGCCTCATCCTCCAGAAAGCTGGATACCTCAGCCGCCTGCTCGCCCCGCTTCCTGCGGTTTTCGCTCATATAGAGCTCGGCCAGTTCGGTCGCCACCACCCGGGCGGTCTCCGGCGAGGGATCCTCGAATGCGACGGTGAACGCCACCGTGGCCATTCCCTGTGAAGAAGCTCCGGCCTGGCTGGTTTTGATGTCCACCATGTCCACGAAAATGTTCTCTTTCATCTTCTCCACGACACCCTGCCGATCACCCTCTGCGCGCAACTCGGGGTAGAGGTTGAGCTTCTCGGCAATCCCCCACAACCGCTCAGGGCTCATCAGATGCTGCCTGATGGCCTCGATACGCTCTTGTACATAGCCGGTAACGGTGGATTCGACAAGGTTGGCGGGGATCTCCTGGCGCTCGATCAGTATGGTCGCCTGGGATCGATAGATGGAGGGCAGACCCAGGGCCAGAAGGAAGCTGATGTAGAGCGTGGCCAGAAACGGTACCACAAAATACCATCTGCGCCGCTTCAAAATAGCCCAATAGTCACCCAAGCGAGGAGCCAGTTGACTCTTTGTGTTGTTGTTTGGTTTCACCACAAAATTGATCCCGTTTTAGCTGTCTGGACTGCCGCCGAGCTCGGACACCGTTACTGCTACTGCCCCCGTGCCACATCTCGGCCTCTGCGCCTGGCACAGAGAGATATAGTGGTCTT
>JALSRO010000374.1 GCA_026984715.1 Chromatiales bacterium
GTTCTTTCACTACCACTGTTGACCGCCCTGTTCAGCGCCGTGGGTATCGGCGGGGGCTTCCTGGTGGCAACCGGCCTGCTCGGCGTCGACAGCAACGCCTATTGGTCGCAGATGCAGGCCAATGTGGATCTGTTCGATGATATTGCCAATGGGGTAATCAAGAGCATTGTGTTCGGGGCGGTGGTCACCTGGATTGCCGTGTTCGAGGGGTTCGATGCTGCACCCACATCTGAGGGGGTGGCGCGGGCGACCACGCGAACCGTGGTCAATAGTTCACTGGCCGTGCTGGGGTTGGACTTTATTCTGACCGCACTGATGTTTGGAGACAATGGATGAGGCAGTCGAGAAGCATTGAGATCTGGGTAGGGCTGTTCGTGGCACTGGGGCTGGCAGCGCTCACGATGCTGGCCTTGAAAGTCAGCAATATCACTACCTATATCGATAACAGGGGCTACCAGATCAGTGCCGCCTTCGAGAACATCGGCGGCCTGACGGTACGGGCACCGGTGCGTATCGCCGGTGTGCGCATTGGTCGTGTCAGCGGGATTCGTTACGACAGTGATACCTTCCAGGCTATCGTGACCATGCGAATCGATGCCCAATATGACAATCTGCCGCAGGATACCTCGGCGAGCATTCTTACCGATGGCTTGTTGGGTGAAAACTACATCGGACTGGAACCAGGTGGTGCTGAAGAGAGTCTCAAGGACGGAGATCGGATCGAGATTACCCAGTCGGCGTTGGTGCTGGAGAAGCTGATTGGCCAGTTCCTGTTCAGCCGTTCTCAAGGAAAAGGGAGTGACAACTAGGTGAAACGCTTCTACTTGTGGTTACTGATGGTCCCTGTTCTGCTGCCGGGTTTGTCGGCGGCAAATCTGACTGCCGACAGAGACGACCCCTATGTGCTGGTCAGGGATACTTCGCAGCGCATGCTGTCGGTATTGAGGAAACAGCGGGAGCAACTGGAACAGAAACCGGAGCTCATCTACGGGCTGGTCGATGATATCGTAATCCCCCATTTCGATTTCATGCGTATGTCACGCTGGGTGCTGGGGCGGTACTGGCGAAAAGCCACACCGCAGCAGCGCGAGCGTTTTGCCAACGAGTTTCGCACTCTCTTGGTGAAGACCTATGCCACCTCGTTGCTGGAGTTCGTGGATGACGAGTTCAAGTATCCCCCGCTGCGGATGAAAAGAGGAGTCAAGCGGGTCACGGTACGAACCGACGTCATTCGCAGCGGTGCTGCCCCGGTGCGGATAGAGTACCGTCTCTTCAGAGGCAGGGAGGGATGGAAGGCGTACGATGTGCTGGTGGAGGGGATCAGCCTGGTTGCCAACTATCGAAGCTCCTTCGCCGAGGAGATCAAGCGCGATGGCCTGGAACACCTGATCGCCAGGTTGGCGGAGCACAACAGGGAGATGCCGGTTCGGTGAGCGGGGCATATATCGGGAAGATCTCCGAAGGGGTGTGGCAGGTGTGCGGAGAGTTGAGTTTTGCCAGTGTACCCGGACTGCTGGAACACAGGGAGATGTTTGCCAATGCCGGTGAAAACGTATTGGTATATATCGATCTGGGCGGGGTCCCCCGCGCCGACAGTGCGGGCCTGGCTCTGATGGTCTGCTGGGTTCGGCAGGCCAGGCGCCAAAATCTGCGTATCGCATTCCGCAATGTTCCGGATCAGCTGTTGAAGATAGCCCGTGTTAGTGGCTTGGATACCATCCTGCCCCTTGGCAGTGCCGGAGAATAGACTACAATTAATGGATGTAGCTATATAAGATAAAAGAAATTTGTCTTGAACTGTTGCTCGAATACAGGCAGAATTCAGGCAGCGGCCATGTTGTTCGGTGGGGTAAGCCTGTGCAAAGGGGGAGTGGAGTGAGGAGATTGCTTGCCGCCATGTTTCTGGTGTTACTCTCCGCCAATGTATCGGCGGGGTCACCAGTGCGTGTGGA
>JALSRO010000375.1 GCA_026984715.1 Chromatiales bacterium
ACCCGCACTTCCAGCTCACTCACTATGCAACAGGAGGGGGGGGTAAACCTCAAAGTCACGGAGATGCGCTGTCTCGACAGCTATACCGGCCTCTGGGACACTGCTCCCTTTGTTATGCAGTGTGATCTGCAGTTCCAAAGCGGCTCCCTGGGAGGTGCGGTCAGTGTCGTGACCACTGAACCTTTTCGAGGGGTTGGTGGAGAAAACCGCCCGACATCGGGGGAGATCCGTATCAGCGGCGCCAATGGCAGCACAAGCAAGATCATTGCCCGGGAAGACGGGGAAACGGTTCTGATTACCTGGGATGAGAACGGTGACGGGCTCTTCGAAGGGCAGGTAATCAAAACATGGCAAGCCCTGAAGCTGGATTTGCTCAACTGGGCGAATCTGCTCAGATAACGTCTTCCAGCCAGCGAAGCGCCCCTCGGGCAGATTGTTCGGAAAGGTGGCTAACTTTTCCCGCTCTTGAATTGAGCCGGGTCGACACCGTGCCGGTGCAGTAGCCGATAGAATTCGGTGCGATTGCGTTTGGCGAGCTTGGCTGCCTGAGTGACGTTCCCCCCGGTGATATGCAGCAGCTGGGCGAGGTAGTCCCGTTCGAAACGACTGCGGGCATCGCTGAATGAGGGCATCTCTCCTGCCTTGTTGCGCAACGCCTGCTGCACCAGTTGGGCCGAGATGACAGGGGTTGCAGAGAGCGTCACCACCTGCTCGACAATGTTATAGAGCTGGCGGATATTCCCCGGCCACGGAGCACTCACCAGCCGTTCCAGTGCATCGGGAGAGAATCCGCTGATCTCCTTGCCATACTTCTCTGCCACCAGTTTGACAAAATGGCTTGCCAGCAGAGGGATGTCTTCTCGCCGCTCTGCGAGGGTAGGAAGATCCAGGGAGACGACATTGATCCGGTAGAAGAGATCCTCCCGGAAGTTCCCCTTGGCCATCTCCTCCTCCAGGTCCCGATGGGTAGCCGAAATCAACCGGACGTTGATGGGGATCGCCTCCACTGAACCCACTGGCCGTACTTCACGCTCCTGAAGTACCCGGAGCAACTTTACCTGAACCGTCGGCGGCATGTCTCCAATCTCATCCAGAAAGAGGGTTCCACCATCGGCCGCCCGAAACAGCCCGGGGTGATCGTGAGATGCCCCGGTGAACGAGCCCTTTCGATGGCCAAACAGTTCGGACTCCAGCAGCTGCTCGGGGATGGCTCCGCAATCGATTCCCACGAAGGGGTGATCCGACCGGGGGCTGGCCCGATGCACCGAACGCGCCAGCAACTCCTTGCCGGTTCCGCTGTTCCCCTTGATGAACAGGCTGGCATCACTCGCCGCAATCATCCTGGCCTGGCGCAGCACATCTTCCATCAGGGGACTTCGCGTGATGATCTCTTCACGCCAGCTCTCGTCATCCTGCTGGCCGGAATCGGGGCCTCCACCGGAGAGTTGAAAAGCCTTCTCAACCTGCTCCATCAGCTGCTGTGTATCGAAAGGTTTGGTGAGAAATCCGAACACCCCCCGTTTCGTTGCCGCCACGGCATCCGGAATGGAACCGTGGGCTGTGAGAATGATTACCGGCAAGGCGGGGTAGCGACCATGGACCGTCTCGAACAGGGCCATGCCGTCCATCCCTCCCATACGCAGATCGGTGATAATGAGATAGGGCTGGAAGGTCGCCATCGAAGACAATGCCTGTTCCGCACTCTCCACGGTCCTGACACTGTAGCCCGCGGACTCCAGACGCAGGGAGAGAAGCCTGAGCAGACTCGGATCGTCATCAACGATCAATATCCGCTTGCCCGTGTGTTTGTTCATTCCCGCTCCCTGATACTGCGTTCGATGCGCTTGAGTGCATCGAGCTTCTGATTCAACTTTTCGATCTTCTGCTCCAGGAGTTTGATTTTCCCATTCGCCGCGTTGAGCCTGTAGCTGGCGG
>JALSRO010000376.1 GCA_026984715.1 Chromatiales bacterium
GTCTGCGCCGAGTCTCGCTGAACCGTTTCAGCAGGGTCTCCTCATCCGCCGTGAGGAAGAAGGTTTCACACTCGATCCCCTTATCGCGTAGTGTGGCGATAATCTCGGGGAAGGAGTCCAGATCCCCGGTCAGATTGCGGGCATCTATCCCGACGGCTGCCTTGTAGACCCGCGACTGATTGTTGATCAGTACCCGCTCGGCGAAGGAGGGCAGGAGAGAGACGGGAAGATTGTCGAGACAGTAGTAGCCAAGATCCTCGAGAACATTCAGTGCAACGCTCTTTCCGGAGCCGGACATGCCACTGACGACCAGTAGTTTCATCTCTTTTCCCCTGCAATGGAGCGCTGCCGGCTGGCAAACACACCACTCGAGTCGTAGCCTCCCGTTCGGAGGATATGGTTGCGAACGACGCACTCCACCATGGTTGCCATGTCCCGTTCCGGGATGACCGGAAGCTTTACAACCGGAAGCTCGACACCGAGGAGAGTGCGCTGCTCCCGGCAGCCGTGGAGATACTCCTCCCCGGCCGGCTGGAACTGTGCCGCATTCAGTAGAGTGATCAACAGTTGCAGTTGCGCAGAGGCAGCCACGGCCTCCGTACCAAACATGGCGGAGATATTTAACACTCCAAGCCCGTACACCTCAAGGAAATCCTGAAGCAGCTGCGGACAACTCCCCTGAATCGTTGCAGAAGAGCAACAACTAAATTCGGGGGCGTCGTCGGCAATCAGCTTGTGTCCGCGGTTGATCAGTTCAAGGGCCAAGGCGCTCTTGCCAACGCCGCTGGGGCCTTCCAGAAGGACGCCGACCCCAAGGATCTCGAGAAATACTCCATGGAGGATTATTGCCTCAGACATGACACTCCGGTTACGGTGCCCTCAGCCGGATGAAGCGCAAGCAGCAGCGGTAGCTCCCTGAAAGCTCATGATGCATCCCTGAGGGTTGCCCCATCTCCGTGATTATCCGGTGGAGGTTGCCGGCGGACCAACTCCCGATAGAGTGCCTCTCTGGACGATGCCTTGCGCAGCCGGGAGCAGAACTCCTCATCGCGAAATATATCTGCCAGTGACGCCAGCAGCCGCAGGTGCTCATCGGTGGAGGATTGCGGGACCAGCAGCGCACACACCAGATCCACCGGCTGCTGATCGATACTGTCGAAATCGATTCCTTCACGTAGCTGGAAAAAGGCGCAGATGGTCTGATCGATATCCTTGACTCTGCCGTGGGGGAGAGCCACGCCCTTGCCCAGTCCTGTGCTTCCGATACGTTCCCTGGCGAGCAGGCTGTCGAATACCTCCGAGCTGGAGATGCCCTCCTGTGCCTCGGCCAATTTGTTGCTCAACAGTTCCAGGACCCGCTTCTTGCTGGAAGCGTCCACCTGGTAGCCGGTGCGTTCGGGAGTCAGGATCTCTGAGATCTTCATTGCTGCGCCGGTTCTCTGTTTCATGCCAATGGCTAGGGGTGGTGGCTGGTGAGCTTTTCCTTGTGCTTCTTCAGCTGCCTGTGGAGTTTGTCGCTGAGTGCGTCGATGGCCGCATACATGTTGTCGTCCTCGGCGTCGGCGAACAGATCCGCTCCGTTGACGTGCATGGTAGCTTCGGCCTTCTGCCGGTTTTTCTCGATACTCAATACCACATGGACATTTCCCACCTTGTCAAAATAACGCTCCAGCCTGCCCAGCTTCTCCTCTACATAGCTGCGCAGCGCGTCGGTCAGATCAACATGGTGTCCGGTCAGGTTGAGTTGCATGGTTGTCGCTCCAGAAAGTTATTGTAAAAAGGGTGATTCACGCCAGACGTTTTCGTTCGTTGGATGGCGGAATGTTCATTACCTCGCGGTATTTGGCGATGGTGCGGCGTGCTACCTTGATCCCCCGCTCGGAGAGGATCTCGGCAATCTTGCTGTCGCTCAGCGGTTTCTTCGGCTCCT
>JALSRO010000377.1 GCA_026984715.1 Chromatiales bacterium
GCTCCCTTTTGGCTTTGGTACTGGTGGGTGTTGCCGGTTTGTCGGAGGGTGGCGGGAGGTAGCGATCGACATCGATGGTGTCGATCCCGAGGTCGAAGCGGATGGCGGGTTCGTTGAAGTGGGCTACGCCCGCACTCCCTTTCAGCGTGGTGTCGTCCAGTTTGAGGTCGAGCTTGCGGATGGCGGCGCTATCGGTGGTTGCGTCGAAATCCAGGTTCATCGCCAGTGACTGGAGTACAGCCGGATCGGCGCTGGCTGGAAGTTCGATGGCAAGCTTCTGCAGCAGCTGTCGCGGGTTCAGGCGGGCCAGATCGAGGTGACCATTGAACTGCGGTTTGTCGATGATCTGCTTTCCGCTGACCGAGGCTGTGATGTCTGCGCCCAGCGTCTGCAGTTTCAGGTTGCCGAGTTTGAGCTGCTGGGTGCCGAGATTGGCGTCGAATCCTGTGGTCAGGACACTGTTCTGCAGTGCTCCCAGCTCGATGGGCGGCGGCTGCTCACCCAGAAACTGTTGCAGCTGTTCCGGCTGTTCCAGGACCAGCTTGATGGCCCCCTTTATGGACTGTTTCCCGAGTAGCCGTTCGATATTCATCTGACCGGTCAGGCGTGCACCGGCGACGTAGAGGTTCAGCCCTTTCAGCCGTGCCAGCTGCTGTTCCAGGTCGGCGTTGACCGATTCTGCCGTGAGATTCAGATCGATCCTTCCGCCAGGAAGCTGTTTCCCCACTGCCTTCAGAGTGATGTGCGGGGTGGCGACCAGGTAGCTCTGCCGCTCCAGGTCGAAGGTTGTGTTGCCGCTGAACGTCAGGTGGGTGCGCAGGGCGGGATGGTTGGCCTCGGCATCCAGCTCCAGCCGGACCGGGAATGGCTTCCCGGGAGCCAGGGCGCCGGTCTCGAGGTTCAGGTTCTGTACCGTATAGCGGGCGCCATGGAGTTGGTCGTTCCAGCTCAGGCGGGCATCCCGGATCTCGATACCGCTTATCTCGAGGCTCTTGAGGGTGGCGGAGCCCTTGTCTTGGGGCGGTTCCGTGGCGGGAGTCTCTTTCCCGGAGGCGATCAGGTCGTCCCAGTTGGTTTTGCCGGATTTGTTGCGGGCCAGGTTGACGTTCAGGCCGTGCAGGACGATGGTCCTGATCTCGATCTGTTTGTGCAACAGTGGCAGCAGCTTGATCTTCAGATCGGCCCGTTCGATACCGGCGAAGGGTCGAGTGTCGAACTCGGGAGCATTGCCGAGCTCCATCCTTCCCAGCTCGATGCCCAGCCAGGGGAATACGGAAAAGCCGATCTCTCCCTCGATCTGGAATTTACGGCCGGTCTGATTCTCCACCAGCGCGGCTATCTCGTCGCGGAAGTCGTTGGGGTCGATCAGCAGCGGGAGGGAGACGGCGGCGACCACGAGCAGAAGGATGGCGCCGACCAGCAGTGAAGCGGCTATTTTGATGATCTTTCCCATGGCGAGAGCTGTTCTATCCTTATTGATCCGGCAACAATATACATCATATCGAGCCGTGGTGCGCCGATATGCCACGGCGTCTCGTTGAATATCACCGGGGCGGGGCTCATCAAGGCGGGCACTACCCTAGCCTCCGCCCTGTTTCGGCACCGGCCCGTAGCCCTGAATGCGACATATATCGTTGCCGGGCAATAACAGTCGGTGATTGTTCAGGCGGAAGTGTATCAAAACGGCCAGATCAGGGGTACCAGGAGTGTGGTAACCATCCCTGTCAGCAGGGTGAGGGGGATACCGATACGCATGTAGTCGGAGAAGCGGTAACCCCCTGCACCGAACACCATCAGGTTGGTCTGGTAGCCGATGGGTGTGGCGAAGCTTGCCGATGCGCCTATCATTATGGTGATTGCAAACGGCAGGATGCTGACACCGAGGTGCCGGGCGGTCAGCATGGCAATCGGAAACATCAGCA
>JALSRO010000378.1 GCA_026984715.1 Chromatiales bacterium
CAGTAGCTCCTGCAGCACCTTCCGCGCACCTCCATCCAGGGACTGGATATCCTCCCGGTTACCGGCAACGATCACCAGGTTCGCGGCGTCGCGCAGCTGCCTGTTCTCGCCATAGGCACGCACGAGGGTAGCGATGTTTTTGCGCTCATCCGCCCGCGACAGGGCGAGAATCGCGGGTTTGCGCGGATGGCGCAGAAAACGTGCAATCTCGGCTGCATAGGCCGGCAGCGGGTCGGAGCGCCGTGGGGGACGAAAGCGCGACAGATCCACTCCGGGCGGGATTACCACCATGCGTTCGGGATGGTAGTTCTGATACTGGCTGTACTGCTCGGCAATCTCCTGGTTGGTACTGGCAATGACCAACGAGGCGTTGCCCAGCGCAATCTCTTCCGCCTCGATGCGCTGGCTGATGTTATACCGGCTCTCTATGATATTCTCTGCCATCCCGGCATCGAGCAGCCGCTGCAGCTTGACCCGCCCCAGGGAGTGGCCGGTGTGAATCATTGGAACCCCCAACAGCTGGGAAAGCCGGGCTCCCACATATCCCGAATCGGCATAGTGGCTGTGGATCACATCTGGAGTACGGCCGACCCGACGCATGTGCTGCAACGCGTTGTCTATGAAGGTATCCAGGTGCGGCCACAGGAGCTCCTTGCGCAGATAGCGCCGGGGTCCGCAGGGGAGACGGATAATGTGGGCACCCGTGGCGATCTCCTCCCGTGGCTCTGCGTAGTCCGGATTGACCTGCGGGTCGAACACCTGCCGGGTCAGCAGGTCGACACGATCCACCGCCGGGTGCGCCACCAGTGCCCGGGCCAGCTCCACCGCGTACTGGATCTGCCCCCCCGTATCCGCATCCCGACCCAGTTCCAGGTGGTGGCCACGGATCAGGCCGTGAACGCTGATCAATACCAGATAGAGGCCCTCCCGGCCGGGTTCACTCATCCTGCCACCGCTGACTGAATTCTGCATACAGAGCCGGAGCCAGGCGGGTGGCCCCCCGTTGCTGGCAGATACGGGCGGCAAACTGGAGCGCCCGCCGCAACGTCACCGGCACTTCCCAGCCATTCAGCAGCCCCAGCAGTGTGACGGCACTGAAGGCGTCTCCGGCACCGACGGTATCCACCAGCCCCTCCACCGCTTCCGGCTCCCCATACCGGGCATCCTGAGGCCCAAAGATCCAGGCACCATCCGCGCCCATGGTCACGACCAGCAGCTCCAGACCAGTACTGGCCCGCAACCGGCTCCCCGCCTCCGTTATCTCCTCCCGGGAAATGGGCTGTTGCAACAGGACCTCCAGCTCCTCGTCATTGAGTTTGGCCCAGCGCGCCTGTTTCAGCTGCTCCACCACCACCCCATGCTCCCACCAGGGGGTGCGTAGATTCACATCCATGAAGGTGGGCAGCCGGATATCATGGCGAAGTTGGCGCAATGCCTTCCGCGAAACCGGGCCACGGGTGACCAGAGAGCCGTGGTAGAGAAGCGCAAAGGGCTGCCGCTGCAGCCGGGGCGGCTCAATAAAGTCATAGGCCTGCTCTGCCAGAATGGAGTAGTCCGGCTGTCCCGCCTCGACCGTAACCTGCACCCTGCCCGTTGGATGCTTCGGATCACGCTGCATCCCGCTGCTGTCCATTCCCCAACGCCGCATGGTATCCAGTACCTGCTCCCCCAGCGGGTCGATGCCTATCCTGCTGACGAGCAGGGGCTCCTGGCCAAACCCCTGAAGATGCCACGCCACGTTGAATGGGGCACCTCCCAACACCTTCTCACCGTCGGCAAAAGTGTCGAACAACACCTCTCCAAACACTATCGGCCGGCCGACCGGCGGACCCCCATTACCATCGTTCAAGGACATCTTCTTCCTCTGTGGATCAGAATTACATCGTCCTGACAGCATATATAAATATCCAGCATCCAGCT
>JALSRO010000379.1 GCA_026984715.1 Chromatiales bacterium
CATACCCTCTGCCTCTTGCTCTGGATGGTGGTGATGATTGTCATGCCTCTCCCGCACGAAACCGCAACCGGCGCAGAGAGCAGGCGGTGGCTGGCAGCCTGGCAGGAGACCACGCCGATGCGGGATGTCCGCTCCAGTGCCGCCTATTACGCCGCCAACGGAGTCATCTACATGATGGGGGGGATCGGTGGCGAGGTGGTGCGCAGCAAGGCGGGGGAGGATGTGGCGGAGGCCACCAGGCGCATGTTCATGCGCTCCACCGAGTACGCCCGGGTCCAGCCGGACGGCAGTCTGTCAAAGTGGCAGCCGGGACCGGAGCTCAACGAAAAAAGGGGCTACTTCTCCGCTGCGGGACACGGCAACCATATCTACGTGGTGGGTGGGGCCCGGGGACCCCACGGCACCAAACTGCTCGACAGCGTGGAGCGGGCCGAGATCAAACCGGATGGCACCCTCGGTCCGTGGCAGCTGGAGGAGCAGCGCCTCAATATCCCCCGGCGCTGTGTGAAACTGGCGGTCGTCGGCAACTATCTCTACGCCTTTGGCGGCTTCGGCGGCATCCTGCTGAATACGGTGGAGCGGGCCGAGATCAAACCGGATGGTACGCTGGGAGAGTGGCTGGTGGAGGAGAACGAATTCACCACACGGCGCTATATCCACGGTGTGGCGCGGGTCGGTGACGGTGTCTACCAGATAGGTGGTCACAACAAGGAGACCGGTGGCGGCATCACCAGGGTGGAGTGGAGCAGGCAGGATGAGGAGGGGTATTTCAATCCCTGGAGTCCGGCCACCCCGTTGCAGAAAGGGCGTTTCGGCCCCGCCATCGCTGTCCATGACGGATTTATCTACGCCATCGGCGGCCTCTCCGGCCCTGTCTACCTGGACAGCATCGAGCGGACCCATATCGACGGTGAAGGCAAGCTTTCGGCGTGGCAGTACACCACCCCTCTACCCGAGCCGCGTGAAGGGGCAGCGGCCGTGGTCATGGGCGACAGTATCTATGTGCTGGGTGGAAGCAACCGCAACGGTTTCCAGAAAACCGTCTTTCATGCCACTTTCGACCGGAAAGGGGAGATCGGCTATCTGGCCACACCGGAAGCGATTGCCCGGCACGAAAAGATTCAGGCAGAAAAGGCGAAACGGCCACCGCTTCCGCACCAGGCCACCGTGGTGGAACATATCAAGAGACCCCTCTACAGCTATCTGAGGGTAAAGATGGATGATGGCAGGCTGGTCTGGCTGGCCGCTCCCGCCCAGGATCTGGAACCGGGAGTCCGGGTAGGATTCTCCAACGGGACCGTCATGGAGGGGTTTCACAGCAAGAGCCTCAACCGTACCTTCCCGTTCATCGTCTTTGTCAGCGAGGTGCGCAAGATCGAGCCGTGAGGTTTTATGCCGTCGATGCGGCACTATCAGCATAACTGAGACGTAAACGCCTTGCGGGCAGCAGAAGGCAGTTCGCTGGATGGGTCGGTTTAAGCCACTCGATCTGGGAAGGAGCCTGGATATTTTCAGCGCCCCCTCGCGTGCCTGGCCAGATAAGCCAGGATCCGCTCCCGCTCCTCCCGCGACAGCGGTGGCATCTCGATGTGTCCCATCCGTTTCTGCATGGTCTCCAGTACGATGCGCCACTGTCCGGCGGTGAGCATTTCCGGTTCCGGGAGCTGGTGGCAGAGGCCGCAGCGGGATTTGTAGAGGTTTTCCCCGCTATCGGCCTGTTTTTCCGCCTGGAGCGGTTGCGCCAGCAGCAGGGAAACAGCGAGCAGCAGATATCTCACGGCAGCGCCTCCAGGGTGGTGTACAGTTTCGAACCGTCCTTGTAGTTTTCGTTCATGCGCACGATTCCGGAGCCGTCGATGACCACGGTGGTTCCCATGGTGGCGTCGAACTGGTTCAGCACCGCTTCGTCGGCGTCC
>JALSRO010000380.1 GCA_026984715.1 Chromatiales bacterium
CAGGTACCATGAGCCCGTTCCAGCATGGCGAGGTGTTCGTCACCGAGGATGGGGCGGAGACCGATCTGGATCTGGGTCATTACGAGCGCTTCGTGCGTGCCCCCATGAGCCAGCGCAACAACTTCACCACCGGCAGCATCTACGAGAATGTGATCCGCAAGGAGCGCCGTGGTGACTACCTGGGGGCCACGGTGCAGGTGATCCCGCACATCACCGACGAGATCAAGCAGCGCATCCAGCAGGGGGCGGAGGGGCACGAAGTTGCCATGGTGGAGATCGGTGGCACCGTGGGCGATATCGAGTCGCTGCCGTTCCTGGAGGCGATCCGCCAGATGGGGGTGGAGCTGGGGCACGACAACGTGCTCTACATCCACCTCACCCTGCTCCCCTATATCCCGACCGCCGGGGAGCTGAAGACCAAGCCCACCCAGCACTCGGTGAAGGAGCTGCGCTCCATCGGTATCCAGCCGGATATCCTGCTGTGCCGCGCGGATCGCCATGTGCCGGCCGACGAGCGGCGCAAGATTGCCCTGTTCACCAACGTGGAGGAGCGCGCGGTGATCAGCGTGGTGGACGCCAGCAGCATCTACGAGGTGCCGCTGGCGCTGCACTGCGAGAAGCTCGACGAGATCGTGGTGGACAAGCTGGGCATCGGCGCCCCCGAGGCGGATCTCGGCGAATGGCGCCGGGTGGTGGACGCGCTGCATCACCCGCAGCGCGAGGTGAGTATCGCCATGGTGGGCAAGTATGTGGATCTCACCGAGGCCTACAAGTCGCTCTCCGAGGCGCTGATCCATGCCGGAATCCACACCCGCACCAGGGTGAACATCGTCTACGTGGATTCGGAGCGGATCGAGAGCGAGGGCACCGGCTGCCTGGAGGGGATGGGGGCCATCCTGGTTCCCGGCGGATTCGGCAAGCGGGGCGTGGAGGGGAAGATCGCTGCGGTGCGCCACGCCCGCGAGAACGGGGTTCCCTACCTGGGGATCTGCCTCGGCATGCAGGTGGCGGTGATCGAGTTCGCGCGCCATGTGGCCGGACTGGAGAACGCCCACAGCACCGAGTTCAAGCCCGATACCCCCTACCCGGTGATCGGGCTGATCACCGAGTGGACCACCAGCCAGGGGGCGCGCGAGGTGCGCAGCGAAGGCTCCGATCTGGGCGGAACCATGCGCCTGGGCGGCCAGCCCTGCTATCTGCGCAAGGGCTCCCTGGTGCGCTCCATCTACGGCAGGGATCAGATCGTGGAGCGTCACCGCCATCGCTACGAGTTCAACAACCACTATCTCACCGCCCTGGAGGATGCCGGGATGCGCATCGCCGGGCGCTCCATCGACGGCAACCTGGTGGAGATCGTGGAGCTGCCGGAGCACCCCTGGTTCATCGGCTGCCAGTTCCACCCCGAGTTCACCTCCACCCCGCGTGACGGCCACCCGCTGTTCACCAGCTTCATCGAGGCGGCATGCAGCTTCGCGCCGGTCCCGGAGCAGTGAAACTGTGCGGTTTTCACGCCGGCCTCGAACATCCGCTGTTCCTCATCGCCGGCCCCTGTGTCATCGAGAGTGAGCAGCTCACCCTGGATACTGCCGGGCGGCTGGCGGAGATCACAGGCAGGCTGCAGATTCCGTTCATCTTCAAGTCCTCCTTCGACAAGGCCAACCGCACCTCCGGCCAGAGCTATCGCGGGCCGGGAGTGGAACAGGGGTTGCAGATCCTGGAGCGGGTCAAACAGCAGATCGGCGTTCCGGTGCTGACAGATGTCCACGAGGACACCCCGCTGGACGAGGTGGCCGCCGTGGTGGATGTTCTGCAGACCCCCGCCTTCCTGGTGCGGCAGACCAACTTCATCCGCAACGTGGCGCGCCAGGGACGGCCGGTGAACATCAAGAAGGGGCAGTTCCTCGCCCCGTGGGAC
>JALSRO010000381.1 GCA_026984715.1 Chromatiales bacterium
CAGGCTGCGTTACCCCATCTTGCTGTAGAGTGGCTACAACGGCGATGGGCCGCCTTGCTGCGAACCGGCACGCCACGGCTGAATACGATATATATTGTTGCCGGGTTAATAACCCAGCAACGATATATGTGGCATTCAGGGCTTCAGGCAGGCGGTGGAACAGGACGCAGTGCGCAGGCAAGGGGCGTTCCCCTGTCGAGTTCGCTCTAGTGCACCCCTGCACTCACGACACTTGGAGATCCCTGTCCAACGTGCTGGAACGCAGGTTCGGTGCCTGCCGGAAGCCCCTGACCCTACGATTTTCAGCGACAGGCCACGGCTGAATATGATTATGACCATCGAGTTGGCATTTCGGGGCTACAGGGAAGCATTGGACCGGAAGATGCAGGTTAGCTGCCTCCATCCCCGACCACCTTCCTGTACCTTGCGGTTACCCACGCAATATGGTGATTCTCCAAACCACTCTATCGCCGCAATCCTGTTTCGATTGTATCGCCTGCCGGGGAGAGTTGGAGCCGGATTCCCGGCCATATCGTCGTCGTTTTTATAAGCTGTCTAACTATTCTTCGAGCAGACCAGACCTGCAAAAACCTAGCACGTGCTCATCCACCCGTCAAATGGAATCACTCCGTTGCTGTATGGACAGAATGAGCAACCGTGTCAATATGATTCAGCGTCTGCACACCACAAAAAAGGGAGGGGCGGCCGCTCCTCTCCTACTCACCGCCGGTAGGTTGCCATCAGCACCGCCTCTGCCAGGATATGATCCTGCAACACGCGCATCAGTTCGTTCCTGGTCGGTTTCTCCAGATCGGGTAGCTTTCTGTCCAATGCATAAAGTTTGAAAAAATAGCGGTGCTCACCCACAGGCGGACAGGGACCACCATAGCCGATCCGGTGCCAATCGTTGATACCCTCGAGGGTCGCATCCGGTAGTTCTGCAACCCCTTCCGGCAATCCGGCTATATCCACCGGGAGGTTATACAGAACCCAGTGAACCCAAACCATCTTCGGGGCTGCGGGATCGGGCGCATCCGGATCGTCCACAATCAGTACCAGGCTCTTTGCAGCGGGGGGAACACCGCTCCACTGAAGCGGTGGGGAGATGTCCTCACCGTCACAAGTATAGCGCTCGGGAATCCTCCCATGGTGGGGAAACGCTGGGGAGCTCAACGTCATGGCCATGTAAAAACCCTCCTCTGCTACAGCAATATACGCCAGAATGGATAAGAGCAACATCCCAATGGCAAATCCGGCAACTCTACTGACACGGTGCATGCGATCGTTTGGCTCTTGAAAAAACAGCAAACAGACAAAACTATAGTTGATATAGGAAAGCGGGATGGCTATTGCAAGTATCATCAGGAGAAAAATCATGTTGAGCGCAAAACAGATCGGCGAATTCCGTACTCTTTTGGAGCGTCGTTACCGGCAGCTCAGGGAAGAGATCCGCACCATTCTTCTCGAGTCTGACGAGGAGCAGTTTCAGAAACTGGCGGGAGAGGTGCATGATATGGAGGAGCTGTCGGTAGCGGATCTACTGGTCGACCTCAACTATGCAGAGATCGATCACCTGCTCTCGGAGTTGCGCGAAGTGGAGGACGCCCTGAAACGAATCCGGGAGGGGACCTATGGTATCTGTATCGATACCGGCGAACCCATCGAGCTGGAACGCCTCAAGGCATATCCCACAGCCAGTCGTACCACCCGCGCACAGGCCATCTATGAAAGAACCCATGCGGGAGAAGAGCACTCCAGCCTGTAGGATCAGGTTCGTCTCATGATGACATCCCTAGCCGGTGCTCCGATTCATGACCTGCCCGAACTGAGGGAGAAAACCGGCGTGTTCCGGGATCGCATCCACGCAGGAAAAGTGCTGGCGGAGATGATGCAA
>JALSRO010000382.1 GCA_026984715.1 Chromatiales bacterium
ACCAGTTTTCCCGATGCGACCACCCGAATCCGCTCTTTCAGACCGGCCTCCAGCAGCACATCCACCAGCGCGGGAAGCGCCTCGGTGATCGGCAGCGCCACATGGTCCGCCAGCACCTGGGGCGCCGCTCCGCTGCCGGCCTCTCCCCCGTCCACGGTGATGAAATCGGGCGCGGACTCCACCCCCCGCCGCAGGATGGCCTCGCACAGGGCGCGGGGATAGGCGGGGGAGCCGAGCGCCATTTTGAAACCCACCGGACGGCCAGTCACCTCCCGCACATGCCGGATCATCTCCAGCAGATCATCCGGTGTCCTGATATCCACATGGCGGTTCGGGCTGCTGGATGTCTCCCCCTCCGGAATACCGCGGATTCGGGCGATCTCCGCCGTCACCTTGTGCGCCGGCAGCACCCCGCCACGGCCGGGCTTGGCCCCTTGGGAGAGCTTGATCTCGAACGCCTTGACCTGCTCCGCCAGCTCGCGCAGCCGATCGTCGCTGAGCCTCCCGTCGGCATCGCGCACCCCGTACTTTGCGGTACCGATCTGGAAAATGATGTCCCCCCCTCCCTCCAGATGGTAAGAGGAGAGACCACCCTCGCCGGTATTGATCCAGACCCCGGCCTCGGCCGCACCCCTGGAGAGCGCACGCACCGCAGGAGCAGACAGCGCCCCGAAACTCATCCCGGAGACATTGAACGGATGACGGGCGGAAAAAGGCCGCGGGCAATCCGGCCCGATCACCAGCGGCGGAGATGGCTCACACTCATGCTCCAGCATGGGATAGGGAGAGTTGACAAAGATATAGGAGCCCGGCTCCCGCAGATCATTGGTGGAACCGAACCCGATCAGCCCCCCCTTCCCCTTGGCTGTACGATAGACCCAACTGCGGGTGGCACGGTTGAAGGGCTGCTCCTCCCGATCCATGGCGAAAAAATACTGGCGGAAAAACTCCCCCTGTTTCTCCAGAAAATAGCGCAGCCGCCCAACCAGTGGAAAGTTGCGCCGGATAGTGTGCTCCTTCTGCAACATGTCCTGAACGAACATCACCGCCAGAACCAGCATCACGATACCGCCCAGCCAGCCCAGGATGGTGAAAATCCACAGCGAAGTACCCACTATCTCTCCCCCTCGATATACTCACGTACCCGCTCCAGACACCACTCCGGTGACTGACTGGCGCAATCGAGCGGAGGAAAACTGCGCAGCCGCGCCCGGCTGCGAAACAGCACGGCCGAAACCGTCCGCCCCTCCCCCCGAATACCATCCAGACGCACCGGATAGATCGGACAACCGTGCCACTGCGCCAGCTTGACCACGCCCTTTTTCAGCTTGCGCGGCGGATCGGAATCCAGATGAATCTTGCCATGCGGAAACAGGGCAATCACCTCGCCCCGCTCCAGCGCCCGCCGCGCCTGCAGCAGCGCAATATCAGGACGCCGGCTGCGGTCAACCGGAATACAACCGGCAGCACGAAAAAGCCAGGTCAATCCGAACCGATGATACTCCTCCTCGGCAATCATAAACCGCAACGGCCGCCGCGACGCCGTAACCAGCAACAGCGGATCCAGTCCCGAAACATGATTGGAGACCACCAGCGCCGGCCCCTGCCGTGGCAACGGAATCGGCTCATACTGCAGACGATGAAACCAGCGGCAGAACAGCCGCACAAAACCATCCACGGCGTTACGCCATCCCCGACCCCAGTCAGCCTCACTGGCACGCAGACAGACAACCACCCCCAGAAACAGCAGAAAAAACAGAACAACGGCAACAGTCATGGGGGTTGATTATATCCCCGGTTCCGCGCCGCTGCATGGGAGTCTCTGCAACAGCCGATTTGAGAACCCCTGGCACGGCGAGCAGTCAATTTGCCAAATGACCCTCAACTGCCCAACCTAACCTTATGGAACAGATGGCCGATAAACTGTGTCGTGTCAAGCGGAGCATTCATCGAAAAATAAAGGGAAGAGGTAACTACTCAGTGAGTAGTGACCGGGTTGTATAACTGCTCAGATTGCTTCTGAAACGCGTCAGATCAAGGAGGGAAATGTGAGTCTACACGAGTAAATGACCATTTCCCAACGCAGAGATGGCGCATTTCAGGAGCAAGCTGAGTAGTTACGGGAAAAGAAGGACTGCTGTACACCTGTTCGGTCGATAATACCCCCCTTCTGCTACAATTAAGCCGAGGAGTGAACCGAGAGAAAGTACTACCGCATCTCTGGACAGGATGTGCGGGATTCAATCAGCCCTGAGGCATCCCCCCTGGACCCCGACCTTCTCTCAGCATCGCAGCCGGCGACCATGGACAGTATTTACATGCCGGTACTACTACCGAATGAACCTCAACAGCTCAACTCTATGTTGTTGATCCCGAATAACCACCGGTACGCAGCAACCATAGTTCTGGAAGGGTATTCCATCTCTATCACTGGTTCCGCACTTTCCTCTGAACGCACCTGCCTATATCAACTCTCATGTGTGGAGAGTGGGCAGCAGCAAAGGTCCGAAGGGAAGCCAATGTGATGTGCGCAACTACTCCTGCGCCCATAGATGAAAATCCAGCAACATGGAAAGAAGCTACGCCGTTTTCCTGCTGCCATAATTCTTGCGCCGGAACAGATCGGTACGGCGGCTGACCAGGCGATCCAGGAACAGCAGACCATCCAGGTGGTCGATCTCGTGCTGCACGGCGCGAGCCTCGAATCCTTCGCAGATGTACTCCTGCGGTTCACCATTTTCATTGAGGGCACCCAGAGTGATGCGTTCCGCCCGCATGACGTTGCCGGTGAAGTCGGGCACTGACATGCACCCCTCACGCCCTTTGACCATCCCCTCCCAGGAGAGGATCTCCGGGTTGATCAGCACCATCCGGCCGTGACTGGCTATTTTGGGTTTGGCGGACAGATCAACGATGACGATACGCTGAAAACAGCCCACCTGGGGAGCAGCAATTCCCACTCCGCCGGGAGAACTGCGCATGGTCTGTTCCAGTTCGACAACAAAGCTGCGCAGTTCACCATCGAACTGCTGCACCGGCTGAGAAATCTGTTTCAGCCGTTGATCAGGGTAGATCAGGATCTCCAGAGCCGCCACTGGTCAGCCCACCATCGTATCGACAGGCTGCAGGTTCACCTCGATTCCGTCACACTCAATCAGCTCCATAGCCGAACGCAGTGCTTCGATACCCTCTCCGGCATGCCCCTCGATATGCATGACGTAGATAGGGTTCTCCGAGCTGCCCCCCACATCGGATTCCAGCTCCAGAATATGTAACCCCGCCTCCGCCAGCACCCCGGTCACCCGGGCGACAATCCCCGCCCGATCTGCGCCATAGACGGTAATGCTGACATCCGGCTCCCGGTGGCGATGCAGCCGCCCCTCGATGGAGTCAACGTGAATATGCAGATTGAGCGAACGGGCAACCGGCTGCAACAGCTTCTGAAGTTCGCTGCCGCTTCTTTCCAGTTCGACCATGAGCATGATGGTGAAACTTCCACCAAGCCGCATCATGGATGCTTCACCCAGATTGCACCCACCATTGAACAGTGCATCCGTCACCCGGGCAACGATGCCGCGACGATCCTCTCCCACGATGGTCAGCATGTACCACTGCTTGCTCATGGTTCTGTTACTCCATTCAGGTTAACCAGATCAGGCTTGCCATACGGCCTGTCGTACCGTCCCGCCGGTAGGAGAAATAGCGCTCCCTATCCCGGAAGGTGCATTCGCCTCCACCGAAAATTGCGCTCACTCCGCTGTTACGCAACCGTTGGCGGGCCAGGGCATAGATGTCCGCCAACCAGCGCTCACCGGCTGGATGAAATGCCGCCTCTGCCTGGCTGTTGTGCATCAGGAACTGCCGGCGCACATCTTCCCCAACCACAAAATGGTCAGGACCGATGGCGGGACCAAGCCAGGCAAGGATCTCGCTGGCGGGCCGTTGCATCTGCTCCAGTGCCGCCTCGACAACGCCGTCGGCCAATCCACGCCATCCTGCATGTACCGCCGCCACGCAGCTTCCGGCGCGGTCGCACAGCAGCAGCGGCAGGCAGTCTGCGCTCATCACGGCACACACCCGGCCCGGAGCGCGGCTGACCGAGGCATCCGCATCGCAACCCGATTGCACCTTCGCTGCCTCGACCACCCGGCAACCATGTACCTGATTCAACCACAACGGGGGAGCCGGCAGTTCCAGGGCAGCAACCAGGCGATTACGGTTTTCGGCAACCGCTGCGGGAGTGTCACCCACATGATCTCCCAGATTCAGGGAGTCGTAAGGCCCGCCACTGACACCACCCCGCCGGGTGGTGGCACAGGCCCGCACCCGCTTCGGCGCAGGCCAGTCGGGGGTGATCCAGTCAGACAGCATGGGTCCGGGAATCTGCCCGCAAACATTCGACAAGCTGCGCCATATCCTCCGGCAGCGCTGTCTGCCACTCCATCGCCTCTCCGGTGGCAGGATGGACAATCCCCAGCCGACCGGCATGCAGCGCCTGACGCTTGAAATTACGCAAGGTTTCCCTCAGTTCGTCGCCACAGCCTGCGGGAATCCGCAGCCGTCCGCCATAGACCGGGTCACCCACCAGCGGGTGGCGAACATGCGCCATGTGAACCCGGATCTGGTGAGTCCGGCCGGTCTCGAGGCGCACATCGATCAGTGTGTGGGCGGCAAACCGTTCCGCCACCCGATAGTGAGTGATGGCCTCTCTGCCCTGCCCGGTCACCGCCATACGCTTGCGATCCACGCGGTGACGTCCGATCGGGGCATCCACCGTTCCGCCGGACGGCATCACTCCTACCACCACCGCACTGTACCGGCGACTGACGGTACGGGCCTGGAGCTGCTCCACCAGACGGATATGGCTGGTCACATCACGCGCCACCACCATCAGGCCGGTGGTCTGCTTGTCGAGACGATGGACGATACCGGCGCGTGGCACCTGTGCCAGCTCCGGCGCGTGGTGCAACAGTGCATTGAGCAGAGTTCCATCCGGATTGCCGGCAGCGGGATGCACCACCAGACCCGCCGGCTTGTTGATTACCAGAATGGCATCATCTTCATAAACGATGTGTAGCGGAATATCCTGGGGCTTCCAGCTCTCCTGCGGCTCCAGCCGTACCTCCAGCTCCACCCGTTCACCGCCAATCACCTTGTCGCCGGGGGAGAAATGGCCGCCGTCCACCCGCACCTGCCCTGTTTTTATCCACTGACTGAGGCGGCTGCGCGAATAGTCGGGAAACAGCTCCACCAACGCCCGATCGAGGCGCCGGCCGGCCATCGCCTCCGGAATACGCGCCACAAGCTGCTGGTCGGGTTCGCCAATATCTGTTGTTGCTATCGGTTTATTCATGTTTCAGATAAAATGGGAACCACTGTTTACCAAATGAATCATATTCAGGGCATCTCACCCGATGCCGAACTGCCGGATACTCTAACATAATGCAACTATCAGCCCGTCTTCTCGTTCTGTCGTTGATCCTGCTGCTCGGCGCCTGCGCCAGCGTCGACAACAAAAAGGAGTGGTCCGCCCAGCGCTACTACGAAGAGGCCAAGACCGCACTGGACAATCGTGACTACGAGAGCGCCATCCGCTACTACGAAGAGCTGAAGACCGCCTACCCATACGGCCATCATGCGGAACAGGCGGATCTGGACATCATCTACGCCTACTACAAGGGGGATGAGCCGGAATCGGCCATCGCCGCCGCGGACAACTTCATCAAACAGCACCCCCGCCATCCCAACGTCGATTACGCATACTATCTGCGCGGGCTGGCCAGCTTCTCTCTGGGGGAAAACTTTCTCAACAAGACGTTCAACCAGGATCCCACCCAGCGCGATCCGAGCCATCTGCGACGCTCCTTCAACTACTTCATGGAGCTGGTCCGGAAGTTTCCCAACAGCAAATACCGTGCTGATGCACTGCAGCGCATGAAATATCTGCTCAATAGCCTGGCACGCTACGAAATCCACGTTGCGCGCTTCTATATGGAGCGGGAGGCCTATCTGGCAGCCGCCAACAGGGCCAAATATGTCGTCGAACACTACCAGGATACGCCGGCAGTGGCCGAGGCACTCGATATCATGTCGCGGGCCTACGGACACATGGGGCGTTACGACCTGGCCGACGATGCCCGGCGGGTACTGCAACTCAACTTCCCGGACTATCACACTCCCCAGGCAAAACCATAGCCAGGAGACAATCATGTGGGACTTCTTTGAAACCGTTCGCCTGCGCCACTCCATCCGGAAGTACCAGCCCGATATGGAGGTGGAGGAGGAGAAGCTGAATGCCATCCTCGAAGCCGCCTGCACCGCACCCTCCGCAGGCGATCTTCAGGCCTACCATATCAGCGTGGTACGCAACCCCCGGATCCGGCAGGCGCTCAGCGATGCGGCTCCCGGACAGCAGTTCATCGCAACCGCCCCTGTGGCACTGGTGTTCAGCGCCGATCCGGTTCGTTCGGCGGAACAGTTCGGTGAGCGCGGCGCCAACATCTATGCGCTCCAGGATACCACCATTGCCGCCGCCTATGCGCAGCTCGCCGTGGCGGCAGCCGGGCTGGCCTCCGTCTGGGTAGGAGAGTTCGACGAACAGGGGATACGCGATGCGCTGGGGCTGGATGCCGACCAGATTCCGCTCTCTATCCTCTGTATCGGTTATGCCGCAGAAGTTGGCGGGCTCTCACCACATCGCCGCCTGGACGATATCGTCACTTGGCTCTGACCGTAACGTCCGGTTGCGGTGTGGCGGCAAGGAGCTCCGCCCACTGGCCAAGTCTATCCAGAAGCTGCAGTGCCCTGCCGTTGCCCTCCTGCTCATCTCTCAACCGCCCAATCCGATCCTGGTACTCCTCCAGCCCCAGGGTGTCACCACCCGCTCCACTGTGGATCCGCCGGATGCGAAACTGCTCCCAGCGCCGCAGCTCCTCATTCGAGAGGCTCTCCGGCCAGTTCCGGGCCCGGTAGCGGAACAGCAGCTCCGGCAGGCGCTTGTCCCGGAAATGGAACTCCTTTCGGGCAAGCTCCTGCGCAGTGGCGGCGCGCACCCGGGGCAGCAGATTGCGGTCGGCATCATCGAGGAATCCGTCATATAGCGCCAGCTCCACATCCTCGGCGGGAGCAAACTCCCTGCCGCCATAGGCCTGTGCGACCCGCTGCATGAAGCCACTGTCGGCACTCAGAAGCTCATGGTGCCGGCCGCAGGCATCCAGGTCGATGGCGATGCGTTCGCTGGCCGCGTCATCGAGGGTGCTCCGGGGGGCGAGGGCCGGACACTTGTTGATCTTGACCGACTTGACCGGCAGCCGCTGCACCCCTTCCGGCAGATCCTCACCGCGGGTGAACAGGCGGTCATGCAGGGCGTCCACATCCAGCCCCAGAAACGGCTCCGGATCGTGGCGCAGGTCATAGACCAACACGCCGTTGCCGTTGCCCGGCTCGGCGGCCAGCGGCATCACCAGTGTGGTGCAGCCGAACTCCGCCGGATACATCCGCGAGGTGTGCAGAACCGGCCGGTGATGAACCAGATCCAGCTGTTCCGCCGCCTTGCGCTTGTTGCGCAGCCGGAACAGCCATTCGTAGAGGCGCGGCTGACGCTCGCGGACCAGGCGAGCCAGGGCGATGGTGGCGCGCACGTCGGAGAGGGCATCGTGTGCGGACTCATGGCCGATGCCGTTGGCGGCGGCCAGATCCTCGAGCCGGAAGCTGGGCCGGCCATCTTCGTGTCGGGGCCACTCGATCCCCTCGGGACGCAGGGCATAGGTCATGCGCACCAGGTCTATGATGTCCCAGCGCGAGTTGCCGTTCTGCCACTCGCGGGCATAGGGGTCGTAGAAGTTGCGGTAGAGGGTGTGACGGGTCACCTCGTCGTCGAAACGCAGGGTGTTGTAGCCCACCCCGCAGGTTCCAGGCTGCGCCAGCTGGGCGTGGATGCGGGCGATGAACTCCGGCTCCGGGAGCCCCTCCTCATCCGCCAGCTGGGGCGTGATTCCGGTGAGCAGACAGGCCTCCGGATGGGGCAGCAGATCCCGCGGCGGTTTGCAGTAGATGAGCAGCGGTTCGCCGATCTCGTTGAGCCCCTCGTCGGTACGCACCCCGGCGAACTGGGCGGGACGATCCCGCTTCGGATCGGCGCCGAAGGTCTCGTAGTCGTGCCAGTAGAGGGTCGTGTTCATGTTGTGTGCAGAGGTGGTCTCCCGAAAGCGCTATCCGGCATATTACGACTCCCGGAGCAGTGTGTATAGTTTCACCAGGGGATCGATACCGGAAGGGCGAGTTCCCGGCTACACCATCTTTTTACAAACCGGACTCAACCCACCGCCACTCCCTTCCGATACTATTCCGTAGAAAAACCGGAATCGGGCAGCAGCCGCCCGCATACTGTGAGGAGTGGTGCCCACAATATGTTGTCTACATCTCTTTTTTCATGACGTTTGGTTACATCGAGCCGGCGCCACCTTCCATTTATGAGCACTCAATCACTGAACCCGTAACCGTTTCCGGGGAGTATTTGACCCCTGTTTCTGTTGCAGAAACCAGATCGAACGAGGAAAAGACCATGAACCCGAGCGACAGAACGTCAGCCATGCAATCACTCTTGTTCCTCTTCCTGGCAGTCGCGCTGAGCGCCTGCCAGATAGGCGCCATTTCGCCTCCCGACGCGACCGGTGATCAGTTGGCGGATGGGGGAGATGGCGATTCCGGCAGCTCGGACAGCTCCGATCTCTTTCTGGATCAGGAGATATTCAGAGCGACCGGACCATGCGTTGCCACCGGAACCGGCACCGACTACCCTGTAGGCCCTGGCCAGAGCTACACCAATATCGCCGACGTTCCCTGGAGTGAGCTGGGCCCCGGCGACACGGTGC
>JALSRO010000383.1 GCA_026984715.1 Chromatiales bacterium
AGGACGGATGGTCAGGGGTTCGTGGAGCAGGGTGTCGATGGCCGCCGACAGATTGGTGGTGGACATCGACACCGCGAGGGTGAACACCGCCATCAGCATCGCCGGTTCCGCCAGCGAGGCCACGGTCATTTCCCGGGAAGATCCCATGCCGCCGAAGGCGGTGCCGATGTCCAGCCCCGCCAGGGCCTGGAAGAAGCGGGCCAGGGCAAAGAAGCCCACCAGCACGATCACGTCCGCCAGTTGGGCAGTAGGCAGCTGGACCGCCACCAACGGCACGATGGCCGCCGCCAGAACCGCCACCGAGAAGATGATGTAGGGTGCCATGTGGAAAATCCACGAGGCCCCCTCGGCCACCACCGTCTCCTTGCGGATCAGTTTGAACAGATCCCGATAGGGCTGGAGCACCGAAGGCGCCATCCGGTTCTGGCTCCAGCATTTGAGCTTCTTGATCCAGCCGGCCAGCAGGGGCGCCGTGGCCACGAACAGGATCACCTGTAACAGATTCAATAACCAAGCCATCAGCTGATCACCCACAGTAGAAAAATCAAAGTGAAAAAGGAATACCCCAGATAGACCCGGATGTTGCCGGTCTGGAGACGCCCTATGTGGCGCACGCTCCAGCGCAGCCAGCGCTCCACGGGTTCATAGAACCAGCGCCACAGGAGATCGCTGACATGGAGCCGGTAGCGGATTCCGGTGACCTTCAAGCCGTCCGCGTCGGCACTCTGCTTTTCGATCTCCTCGTGGACCACGAAGCTGTCGGCGAAGATGCGCCGGAAGGGCATCGCGAAGGCGCTGGCGGTGTATTCCATCCGCGGCGTCAGGGCGCCGAAGCCACAGTCCCACGGATAGGCTTCGCGCTCGGGGTGTTCATGGCCGGGATGGAGCCATTCGTAACTCAGCATCCACGCCAGCCCCATGGCCAGCATCACCCCCAGGGCGGCATAGGAGGCGCTATCCGCCGATACGGGCGCCAGCCACATCCAGCCCCGGCTGGCGGTTTCCGGAAGCCCGCTGCCGTTCAGTTGCAGGGTCAGTCCCTCCAGCAGCCGGACCAGCGGAGTCGGCAAGACACCCAGGAGCAGGCACAACCCGGCCAGCCAGCCCATCCCGGCAATGGCGGCCGACGATTCGAGCCGCCTGGTGTGTTGGGCGTGGTGGCTGCGAGGCTTGCCGAGAAACACCACGCCGAACACTTTGACGAAACAGGCTGCCGCCAGTCCACCGGTCAAAGCCAGCATGGCGGCAGTGACCGGAACGAAACTGCGCAGCACCCCGCTGTCGAGGGCCGAGACCTGCAGGGCTGCCTGGTAGGTCAGCCACTCGGAGACGAAGCCGTTGAAGGGCGGCAGCGCAGAGATGCTGATACAGCCGATCAGAAACAGCACCGCCGTGACCGGCATCCGGTGGATCAGCCCGCCCATGCGTTCGATGTCCGATTCGTGGGAACGTTGCAGAATCACGCCCGCCCCCAAAAACAGCAGGCTCTTGAAGATGGCGTGATTCAGTGTGTGGTAGAGGGCGGCGATCAGGCCGATGGCGCCCAGGGTGGGGTGGCCGTTACTGTAGAACAGGATGGCCAGTCCCAGCCCCATGAAGATGATGCCGATGTTCTCCACCGAGTGGTAGGCCAGCAGCCGCTTGAGATTGTGTTGCATCAAGGCGTACAGCACTCCGAGGACCGCCGATGCGGCGCCCAACACCAGTACCACCACGCCCCATTGCCACAGGAGATCACCCAGGAGATCGAAGGTGAAGCGGATGAAGCCGTACACCGCGATCTTGAGCATCACCCCCGACATCAGCGCCGAGATGTGGGAGGGGGCGACCGGATGGGCCTCGGGAAGCCACGCGTGCAAGGGTACGATCCCGGCCTTCATGCCAAATC
>JALSRO010000384.1 GCA_026984715.1 Chromatiales bacterium
GCGCAGCCGTCCCTGGGGAGTGGTGGCCGGTGAGGGTTCGCCCGCTTCGTGAACCGGTTGATAACCGATCAGATCGCCGATGTAGGGCACCACCCAATCCTCGCAGGTTTCGATGAACCAGTTGTCATAGAGCTGACCGATATCCTGTTCGACCAGGTTGACCTGTTCGGAGATGACCCGCAGCAGGGCCTTCAACGGTTCGCCCTGTTCAGCGTCCCGCATGCGGTAGAAGGTGGGCAGCAACTGGTAGAGGCGATCTTGTTTCAGCTCGTTCATGACATTCTCACCTGCTCTGATTCAGAATCAATGTATCGGGCACATCGGGGCTGAGGAAGGCGAGCTGGGCGGGGCGTATCGTGTCTCCCTCCCGCTCGGCGAGATTGACGGACAACCGCTGGTTGACCCTCCCTTCTGTGCCGATAAATCCATATCTTTTGCAGGCTGCATACTCGGCGCATGCGGGATCTCCCGTCTCGTATCTGCAGTAATCGTCCATGTTATCGTGGCCCCACTCGGTGCTTGCGCAGTTGACCAGCCGGGAGATCTCCTCGGGGGTCATCCATCGCCGTTCACCCCCCTCCGGTGTGATTTTTTCCGGGATGCCACCGAGGGTATCCACATCCACACAGGCAACGCCGGGGACCGCCTGCATCACGCTGATCACCTCGCTCAACAGAACATCCTGCCCCAGTTCGCGCTGCTCGAAGCCGAACGAATCCAGCAGGGCGGCGCGCAGGCGGGCTGCCACCGGCTCCCACCGGTAATCGGGCTGAAGCTGCACGTTGGCGCTGATGACGATGAACATCAGCTCCCGCACGGCAAGCTGAACCGGCTGGAAGGGATCACCAAAATCGCGCAGCGCCTGGTGCAGATTGATGAACAGATCCGAGCTTTCGTCGATGGGGATGTCATCGGCCCCGGCGATGGTGACATGCACCAGTTGCTGGCGGCCGTTACTGATCTCCACCGCGCTGGCCTTGCCGATGCCAGCGTAGAGGCGGGCGAAATCCTGGTAGTCCCGCACCGATACCAGACGGTCCAGCGCCATCACCGCCAGCGGAGCGCTTTTGCGCGCCTGATCGCGGCTCTCCCGATCAGCGCCGCCGGAGGCGCGCAGCGGATTGATCACCTCCTTTACTCCCAGGGGTTTGGTCGCCAGCATGGCGATCTGTTCCGCCCGGACGTTACCCGGCTTGCCAATTCCGTTGCGATATTCGGCGCGGATATTTTCAGTGCCGGTGGGCGGCCGTGCACCCTGTTTCCCGTTGCCGAAGATGACCGTGGTTTTCGCCTCATCGTCGGTTCTGGTAACGAACTTCCGGTCACTCTCTTGCAGCCCGGCCAGGGAGTCGGCTTCATGCCACTGGAGATCGTTGACATGGATCTTCAGCGTGCTCTCCACCCCGGAGGGGTTGGCTGCCGCAACATGGGTGAGCGGGAACTGTTTGAGCTGAAACGATTGCAGCGCCTTGCTGCCGTCACCACTGCCCAGCACCTCGTGGCGTGTCTCACCGTGGGTGGCCTTGACCACATTGCCGTGGATGGTGACGGTGTCACGCTTGAAGCAGTAGGAGAGTTTTTCCGCGAACCGGATGAAGGTGTGCCGTTTTTCGCCGGGACGGGGTTCTTCGGGATAGCCGGGAGCTGCGGTCTCTTTCTGCACATCCTGAGTCACCGCCGACACCATCGCCAGCTCGCTGAACCGGACGCCGCTGGTGCCGGGGAGATCGCGTTCGCCGGAGATGATCACCCAGCGGCCGGACTCCAGACCTTCATAGAAACCATCCAGCTCCACCGTGCTGCCAACCCTGTCTGTGGCGGTGTTGTTGTCCGGGCAGTAACCGATGGGATCATCGATGGGCTCTTCGGCCAGCTCCAGCAGTTCC
>JALSRO010000385.1 GCA_026984715.1 Chromatiales bacterium
GTGATTCGACAATCGATAGCTATTCCTGCTTTCCTGATTATATCAGCATAATCGAGCCGGGAGCAGGGCCGTGCCGGCCGCAGGAGCCATCCATTTGGTGCAGGGGGGCCGTTGAGCAGCGGCTTCTGTTTCCTTCGGATTAACAGCAACTGTGTTTTCGAAATCGGCCAGTCGGCTGTTGAAAGATGCTGTTTTTCGGCAGCCTGTTTGCGGCACAGGAATGTGCCGCCATTTTCAATGGCATCAAGTCGTTGAAAATGAAGGGGATGGGAAATCGCTCTTTTCCGGTCCCGCGTTGAAAAGCCCGTGGAGGGGTTTTTCCAACAGCCTGTTATGGATGCACGCTATATTAATCATAATTTACATTGTATGGTGGTTCGCTGCTTACCGGGGGGCTAGGATGAAGTTTGGGAGCGGTATGCGTTCCGGTTTTCGATATAGACAACAAGAGCTTATTATCCAACGATAAACGATATATGTCGCATTCAGGGCTTCAGACAGGCGCCGGAACAAGGCGCAGTGTGCAGGCTAGGGTCGTTCCCTTGTCCAGGTCGCTCCGGTGCATCCCTGCACCCGCGACACTCTCAGTTCCCTGTCCGGTGCCTGTCTGAAGTTCCTGACCCCATGATATTCAACGACAGGCCGTGGTGTGCTTCCACGTTTGGTCGAAAGGATATTCCGGTTGGCAACGATGCATGGTTGCTTTGGCTTGTCGATTTGGTTACTTGTTTTGTCGCCTGTTGGCGTTTGGAGTGGGTGTAAATGGCAGATCTCCGCTTGTTGAAAAGAACCGGGCTGGCAGCGGTATTCACGCTCCTGCTGGCGTCTTGCTACAAGAGTCCCTTCACCGGGGAGGCGGCTGATGGCGGCAGCAGGGAGGGGAGCGGTAATGAGACGCGAGTCGGGATAGGAGCCGGTACGGCGGTGGAGCAGGATGGGGGTCGTTCCGACAGCGGCTTCGGTGAACCCTCGCCTCTATCCGGGCTCGACGGCGAACTGCCTGCAGATGGCTCGGACCGTTCAGCCGAGGCTCCTTCTTCAGATGGTTTGCACGGAACCACTACATCATCAGCCGCAGGAGGTGGTGAAGATGGCGGAGATATGACGGCTCCTGCGGGGAAGGGGGGTGAGCTGGCTCCGGCAGACACAGACGAGACGGGAACCGATGGTGCCAACAGTTCGACCCCGGTGGGGGGAGAAGATTCCGGGCAGAGTGGTGGGACGAAAGGCCAGGACTCCCCCAAAACCGGATCGGGAAAGAACGGAGATTCCGGAAACCCGGGAAATGGTGGCAGCTCCGGTGGCGGCGGGCACTCTACCGGTTCGGGTAAAGGGGATGGCTCTGGAAATTCCGGGGGAAGGTATCCCTCCTCCGTCAAGTCCTGGCAGTTCCATCCTGGTTATTACATGTCGGTTGGGACGACCGACTCGATTCTCGCCTTTAGGGTAATCGAAAACAACCCGAATTTTATCGGTGTGAAGAAAAGGTATACTTGGCGGGCTCTCGAACCCCAAAAAGGGCAGTATGACTTTTCCGAGATAGTATCTGATTTGAAGTATCTGGAATCCATAGGAAAACACCTTTGGATCTCCGTCAATATCACGACATTTGCCGCGGATAGCCCGCCAATGGTTCCTTCCTACATGTGGAATGACAGCAAATATGGATGCGGAGACAATGGAGAGTTCTATGGCGCCTATCGCCGCACCTTGCAGGAGGGGGGATGGTTGCCGTGTCGGGGAAACAGTGATTTCGACAAACGTTTCAAGGCATTGATGGCTGCGCTGGGGAAGCGCTTCAACGATGAGCCATATTTCGAGGGGCTCAACCTGGGCGAGACCTCTACCGGGAAACGGCCGGACAAGCTGAGTGCCGACAAGAAGCTCCAGGTGTTCAAGGAGTATGCCCTTGCCGCGAAGCGGGCATTTCCCAACAAGACGGTAATGCAGATGATCAACTATGCTCCCTTCGATCTGGAGGCTTTTGGGGAGTGGCTGGCGGCTCACGGGATAGCCACCGGGGGGCCGGATGTTCATGTCCGCAGGGCGGACACTGGTTCCCTGGGTACGGCATACGCCATCCACAAGAAGAATCACTGGAAGACCCCCAATGGCATAGATGTCCAGTGGGACAACTGGAACAACGGGGGAAAAACATACACCTCGCTGCAGCTGCTCGAAACGGCCGTGGAATATATCAACCCCTGGTATATGTTCTGGACAAAGAAACCGGGGGTGTTCAAGGAGGATGTGGTGCCTGCTGTCAGAAAGTACGGTCCCCTGCCGGCTGTCCGGCAGCTCGACTCATCGGGTTGATAGAGACAGAGGCGAGTACCACATCGTAATGGAAAACGGTAATCCGGCAGGGTCTTCCCTGCCTCTTTCAATTTATTCAATCACTATCAACCCGGCGACAATATATGTCGTATTCAGCCGTGGCGTGCCGGTTCGCAGCAAGGCAGCCCATCGCTGATGTAGCCGCCACTTTTCAGCAAGAGGGGGTAACGCAGCCTGTACGCCGCGGCCTGTCGTTGGATATCATGGGGTCAGGGGTTTCAGGCGGGCACCGGACCGGCATTCCCGCGCCGGCTTGAAGTACTGAATACGGCACGTATTATTGCCGGGTCGATACATCGTCGGGGGGTGCTATGCGAATCACAATAGCTGTTTTTGTTCTCTTCTGTCTGGCAGGCTGTAGCCTCCAGCCGGTCCGTCCCTGGGAGCGCGGGATTCTGGCGCAGAAAAAGATGCAGATCCCTGCCGACAAGCTGGAGGCATTCAGCGATGAGCATATCTATTTCAGCAAAGAGGCCGCCAGCGGCGGGCAGGGGATTGGTGGCGGAGGTTGTGGTTGTAACTGATGAAAACGAAAACAACTGGAAGTAGAAGACCAGCCGCCGTGCGTAATGCGCTGACCATGGCGACAACATCCCTGCTGGCTGCGCCCCTGCATGCTGCAGGACCGAGTGACCCGGCGTCCGAATGGGAGGTGGACAGTACACTCCTATACTACGATGAGCAGAATCGCGTTCAGGTGATCAAACCGGTGGTCTCGGCACGCAAGGAGATTGGCGAAGAGCGCTTTCTGAGCGTGCGGGCCGTGTTCGATACCATGACCGGCGCATCACCCAACGGAGCGGCTCCTTCGTCCCGGCTGCAAAGCTTCACCACCCCTTCCGGCAAGGATAGCTACACAGTGCAGCCAAACAGATATCCCATGCGCGCTTTCCAGGACAACCGCGTTGCGGGCAGCGTTACCCTGGAGACCCCTGTCAGCCGACTGGTAAAAACCGTCCTGGGACTCAATGGCTCCGTGGAATCCGACTACACTGCTCTCGGTGGTTCGGCAACTCTGCTGAAGGATCTCGACAATCGGCTTACCACCCTTTCCACCGGAATCGCCGTCAGCTATGATTTGGTCAGACCCAGAAACAGCATTCCCCAGGGACTCGGCGTCATGACCGGCGCGGTAGCTTCCTTGTCGGCTGCCAGCGAAGAAGAGGATGACGAGGGAGAAGGAGCCGAGAGCAGGCAGAAAGTGGTTGTCGATCTGCTGTTCGGCATTACCCGGGTAGTCAACAAACGCACCTTGACCCAGCTGAACTATACATTGGGTTTCAGCAACGGCTATCTCACCGACCCCTACAAGATCATCAGCCGCGTCGATAGCGCCAGCGGTCTTCCTGTGGATTATCTCTACGAAAAACGGCCGGGCAGCCGCCTTCGCAACACTCTCTATTGGCACACCGCCCATCAGCTCACAGAAGACACCATCCACTTCTCCTACCGCTATTTCTGGGACGACTGGGGCGTCAAAGCGCATACCGCCGATCTGAAATACCGCTACGAACTGGGTAGCGGACACTACCTGCAACCACACCTGCGCTACTATATCCAGACTGCTGCCGACTTCTACCGCCACAGCCTGGCCAGCGGAGAGCCTCTTCCCCGCTACGCCAGCGCCGATCTGCGTCTGGCCAAATTCACCTCCACTACCCTCGGTATCAAATACGGCATGCCCCTGTTTGGTGGCGAACTGAGCATGCGCATAGAGCAGATGCGTCAGGAGGGCGAGAGCCACCCTGGTGACGCCATCGGTGATCTGAAAAACCAGGATCTTTTTCCCACACTGAAGGCCGCGATTGTTCAGGTGAGTTATTCGTTCGTTTTTTAACGAGGTACCAGCGGTGGCCCGTTATTATTTTAAACCCGGCAACAATATATGTCGCATTCAGGGCTTCAGGCGGGCCACAGACCAAGGTGCAGTGCGCAGGCAAGGGTCGTTCCCTTGTCGAGATCGCTCCGGTGCATCCCTGCACCCGCGACACTCGGAGAACCCTGTCCAGCGTGCTCGAACGTGGGGCCGGCGCCCGCCTGAGGCCCTTGACCCCATGATATTCAACGACAGGCCACGGCTGAGTACGATATATGTTGTTGCCGGGTTAACAATAATCAAAATGACATAATCAAAGTGTTCCGCCAAGTTGCCAGATAGCGTTGGTAACAGGCCTGCCGCGCTGGACAAGTAAGATTTGGTTCTGCTTATATTGGCCCTGAATTTTGTTGAAACGTGGGGGGTATCATGGCTGTATCCGTTCCAGGGCTTCCGGTTCTGCACCGGTACCGGTTCCGTTTTGTAGCCGAGCAACCGATTGCTCTTCCGCCCTATCCCGGTTCTGCCTGGCGCGGCTTGTTGGGACATGGCCTGCGCAAGGTTGCCTGTGTGGTGCGCCGTCCCTCCTGTGATGGTTGTCCGCTACTGGAGAGCTGTGTCTATAACAGGGTGTTCGAGTCACGGGTAACGTCCGACGGGCGGTACCAACTGCGTCCCCACCCTTTCGTGCTGGATGTGGATGCTGCCAGCGACACTCTGCAGCTGAATCCGGGTGATTCCCTTGGATTCCGTATCACGCTGTTCGACCCGGTAAGGGATGCTCTTCCGTACCTGATTCACGGCCTCTCGGTAGCCGGGAGTCTCGGAATCGGAGCCGGGCATGGCACGTTCTCTCTCAGGGGCGTGGATTATGCTGTAGAGCTAAAGGAAAACGGCTGGAGGCCGATCTGGTCGGACGATGGCGGCGAGATAGTTGCCCATGATTCGGATACCCGGCAGATTCCGGCCCAGCCCGGAATTGTGACCATCCGGTTTCTCACCCCGTTCCGCCTGAAGGAGCGTGGCAGGCTGGTAGGGCCGCGGGAGTTCGGCGCCGAACATCTCTTGCGTGCCTTGTGGCGGCGCGCCCGGGATGTGAGCCGGTTCTATGGAGATCCGTCGGCCGTGCCCCTGCCTAGGGAGAAACCCGACGGGATGACCATCATCCACAAGGAGCTGCGCTGGCATGACTGGCGGCGCTACTCGTCACGCCAGAAAGAGGCGATGAACATGGGAGGGGTGGTCGGTTCGTTCTCCATCGCCGATGAACGCCTCGCTCAGTGGTGGCCGCTCATCTGGTACGGGCAGTGGCTGCAGGTGGGCAAGGCCACCAGCATGGGTCTGGGCAGATACATCGTCGAGAATCGGTAGGGAGCCTGGCGGGGACGGTTTCCATGGAGCATCGCAAGGAGATGCGGGGCAAGAAAGAAAATACAGAAAGAAGGCGTATTCTGCTGGCGGTCACCGGACTGTCGCCGCAGGTGATCACGGAGACCGTGTATGCCCTGGCCGTGGCCGGGCCGCCGGCATGGGTTCCCCACGAGGTCCACCTCGTCACCACCGCCGAGGGAGCCCGGCGGGCGCGTCTGGCACTGCTCTCCGAGCGTCCGGCCTGGTTTCCCCGCTTGCTGGAGGATTACGGACTGCCACCCATCGCCTTCGACGACGGCCACATCCACGTGCTGGATGACGAGAATGGCAATCCCCTGGATGACATCCGCACCCTGCATGACAACAGGCGGGCCGCCGACATGATCACCGCACTGGTACAACAGTTCACCGGCGACACGGAGAGCGAACTGCATCTCTCCATCGCCGGCGGCCGCAAAACCATGGGATACTATCTCGGCTACGCCCTTTCCCTGTTCGGCCGGCCACAGGACCGCCTCTCCCATGTGCTGGTCGACGAACCCTTCGAGTCCAGCTGGAATTTCTTCTATCCCACCCCCTACAGTCAGGTGATCGAAACCAGAGACAACTCCCTGGCCGATACCCGTGATGCGCGGGTGACGCTGGCAGAGATCCCCTTCGTCACCCTGCGTCATGGCCTGGATCAGCGCCTGCTCGAGGGGGAGGCAACCTTCAGCGAAGCGGTAGCGGCGGCCCGGCGCAGCTTCGCGCCGCCATCCCTGACCATCGATCTCGACGGCCAGGCCATCGAGGCCGGCGGGCGGATCATCCACATCCCGCCCCGCCAGCTGGCCCTCTACAGCCTGTTCGCCCACCGCCTGCTGGACGGTGAAGATGCGGTACCGGCACCGCCGAAAGAGGTACCCGACGAGTGGTGGGCAGACCGTTTTCTGAAGGAATACCGGGCCATCCGCAGCGGCGCACTGGAGGACATCGAGCGCACCGAAAGAGCGCTGTCGAAGGGAATGGACGGTGACTACTTCTCCGAATGCAAGAGCAAACTGCACCGGCGTCTGCGCCAGGAACTGGGCAGCAACGCCACCCCCTACCTGATCCACGACGGCGGCACCAGACCGCGCCAATACCGGCTCACCCTGCCTCCGCACGCGGTGCGTTTCGGCAAGCTTGCTGCGGATCGGTCCGGGAAAATCTGAGTTGATAATGCCGTAAAAACAAACGGAGATCATCAGCGAGCCTCTCAAGCAGAGCATGGACCAATAGATACTTGAACAGCCAAACCAGACACAATCGAGGTGAGTTATGAAGGACAAACTGGATGCCAGCTGCCGCATGGCCTTTGCCGCCTATCTGCACGATCTGGGCAAATTTGCCGAGCGGGCACGTATTGACGAGGCGATGGAGAGAGACCAGGACGGCAATACTGTGGCGGATCGCAACAAGCAGTTGTATTGCCCAGGTTGGGAAGGCCGCCATACCCATGTCCATGCCGCGTACTCGGCTATAGCCATCGATCTTCTGGAGCCGTTCCTGCCACCACTGACCGGGACGGAAATCGCGCCGTTTGCAGAGTGGAAAGACCCGGATGCGGACGATTCACTGATCAATGCCGCCGCCATGCATCACAAGCCACAAACATTTCTCCAGTGGGTAATTGCGACTGCGGACCGAGTGGCGTCGGGCTTTGAGCGAGACGAATTCGACGCTTACAACCGGGCGGAAGAGGGCACACAAGCGGGGCTAAATCACTATACGACGCGGCAACTCACCCTGTTTGAACAGATACATCCGCAGAGCGGTAGAGGCAAGGCGAGTGCAAAAGCCGATCTGTCCTGGCGATATCCTCTCGCGCCTGCCAGCGTGACATCGCTCTTTCCGGTGCAGGCCAGTGAATGCGAGCACAGTGACAAAAAGAAAGCCCAGGCGGAATACCGAGCCATGTGGGATGGTTTCATGGGGGCTGTGAAGGCGATACCCCGGTCCCATCGCCAGAACTGGAGCCTGTGGCTCGATCACTTCGATTCCCTGTGGTCGGCCTATGCGGTATCGATTCCATCGGCGACGGCGGGCAAGACTAAGCCCGAGGTGTCGCTGTACGACCACTCACGCACCACCGCGGCGCTGGCCACCGCGCTCTGGCGCTTTCATCAGAGTGACGACGAGAACACCATCCGCGAACAACTACGGGCCCAGTGGGACAGAGAGCGCCAACATCAGCACCTTGCCGAGCAGGCCTGGAACGACGACAAGTTCCTGCTGGTGATCGGCGATTTCTTCGGCATCCAGCCCTTCATTTTCGCCAATGGTGGAGAAACGCAGAAGAACGCGGCCAAGCTGTTGCGCGGGCGTTCGGCTTATGTGTCGCTGTTGACCGAATGCGCGGCACTGAAAATCCTCGATGAACTGGGATTGCCACCCACCAGCCAGGTGATCAACGCTGCGGGCAAATTCCTGATCGTCGCGCCCAACCTGCCGGAGGTTCGCGAAAAGCTGGGTAAATTGCAACGCGAATTCGATCAATGGTTTCTGCAACAGACCTGGGGTGAGTCGGGTATCGGCATCGCCTGGGAGCCGGCAGCCTGCGCCGACTTCGTCGATCACCGGGATAGCGGCGAGCCGCCGTTCAAGCTACTGATCGATCGCCTGTTCCAGCGGCTTGAAGACGTCAAGGCGCGCCGCCTCTCATTGTGTGGAGACGAAGCGCCCAAGCCGGTATTCGACGGCTTTCTCGACGCCTTCGATAACACCAAGGGCGCTTGCGCCATCGACGGCCGTTCACCCGCTACCGAATCCATGCCCCAGGCGGACGGAAAATATGTCTGCAAGCTGGCGCTGGATCAGATCCACACCGGCAAGTGGCTGGCGCATCACGACCGGATTCTCATCAGTGATGGCGCCGATATCCACAATGCGCTGAAACTGGATATTTTCGGCTACCGGGTCAGCTTTACTGGTAGCGAGGACGCCAGCGGCAAATTCGGCGCCTTGGCAGCGGAAGGCACACTGCGGCGAGCCTGGGATTATTCGCTGGCGGCGGAAAAGGAAGCCGTGCTGTTCAACGGCTACGCCCGCCGCAACATCAACGCCTGGGTACCGCTGATGGGAGACGCCAATGCCTGGGAAGCCGACCGCTACAAGGGTATCGAGGAAGATGCCGAATGGGACGCCCGAGCACCCAAATCCTTTGAACATATCGCCCGCGACGACCGCTGGCTGGACGAAAAGGATCACTGGAAAGGCACCGAAGCCCT
>JALSRO010000386.1 GCA_026984715.1 Chromatiales bacterium
CGACTGGCAGGCAGTGATCGAGGCGGTTCTGGAGTGCGGACCCGGCCGTACTGCCGAAGCGGCCGCCCTTTTCCATACCAGTATGGCGGAGAGCGTGATTCAACAGGCGTTACAGATCCGGAAACAGTATCCGTGGCAGGCTGTTGGCCTGTGCGGCGGGGTGTTCCAGAACCGCATCCTGTGCGAACGGGTGATCCGTCGGCTGGAAGCCTTGGACTTCACCGTCCACCTTAATCGTCAAGTTCCCATGAACGATGGTGGACTCTGTTTCGGTCAGATCATCGAATACTCTGCACAACTCCACCAGAGGTGATCGTATGCAGGATACCCACATCACCCTCGCCCACGGCAATGGAGGCCGCTTCATGCGTGAGCTGATCGAGCAGCTCTTTGCGGCCCACCTCGCCAACGCCGAGCTGGACATCCAGGCCGATGCGGCATCTCTTTCGCTCGAAGGGGAGTCCCTACTGTTCACCACTGATGGCTTCATCGTTCAGCCACTGGAGTTTCCGGGCGGCAGCATCGGCTCCCTGGCCATACATGGCACCTGTAACGACCTGGCCGTCTCCGGGGCGGAGCCCAGATACCTCAGCCTCAACGCCTTCATCGAGGAAGGAATGGAGATCGAGCAGCTGGAGCGGATCATCCGCGTACTGGCCCGGACAGCGAAAGAGGTCGGGGTGAGTGTGGTGGCGGGCGATACCAAAATCGTGCCCCGTGGAGAGGGGGGAGGACTCTATCTCGCCACCACCGGACTGGGGGTACGCCTGCCGGGTCCGCGGCTGGCGTTGGAGAGGATAGAGCCGGGAGACCGAATCCTGGTTAGCGGGCCGGTGGGCGACCATGGTGTTGCAGTGATGCTGGCACGCGAACAGTTTGGTCTGCGTGGCGGAGTGAGATCGGACACCGCATCGGTCCTGCCGTTGACAAAGGCCGCTCTCGCCTTTGGCGGTGTGCGCTTCATGCGGGATCCGACACGTGGTGGAGTGGCGACCGTATGCCACGAGATATGTCGCGCCACCGGCTTCGATCTGGCACTGGAGCAGAATCGTATCCCGATACGCGACGCAGTAAACTCCGTATGTGAAATATTGGGTTATGACCCCCTGTTCCTTGCATGCGAGGGCCGCGTAGTCGCCGTTGTCGAAGAGTCGGAGAGCGAGGCTCTGCTACAGCGGTGGCGTACCTTGCCGGCAGGTAGAGACGCCGCCATCATTGGCCAGGTGACAAGAGGCAGCGGCCATCTGCTGATGCGAACCGAGTTGGGTGGAGAACGTCTCCTGGATGAACTCGAGGACGACCCGCTGCCGCGGATCTGCTGATATCAGCCCAGCAACCAGCCCGCCGTGCCATTCCCCGACTCAACCTCAGAGAGCGGCGACGGAGCGCTCCTTCCCCTTTATCTCTCTGCCGGGGAGATAGTCGGCAAGCACCCCCGAGACAGCCTTGGTGAAATCACGAAGACGTCTGTCGGCAGACGCTACATCCTCACCCGGCAGCACCTGTGTTGTGAGGCGAACCAAGGCTCCATCGGTGCGATTTCTGGTCAACGCATCCCAGAACAGGTACCACTTCACCAGATACTCATTGGTGATCACCCGGCCTCGCTGCTGGAACCAGTAGTAGACCAACTGGGTGTAATCCCCCTTGCGGATCTCCACCCGGTTCACCCGCAGGGGCACCCCGTCCATGTCGATGCCGCCGATGGCCTGCTCTCTCAGGCCAACCATACGCCAACCATCCCCGGGAAGGCAGGAGCGCGGCGAGTGTGCCGACTCCCCCTTTTTCTGCGAACCGTAGTAGGCCACATAGAAATTGACGCCCCTGCCTTCACTGTTCCGGTAGTTCACCATGATGTAGTCAT
>JALSRO010000387.1 GCA_026984715.1 Chromatiales bacterium
TGCCGGTTCAGGATCGGTTGTCTGTTACTCCTTTCCGGCCGGGGCGGTTACGATGCTGTGATCCTGCTTCTCCCGCGCCGGGGCCATCTGCTCTACTGAAGCTTTGGGCTTCTCGAAGGTCACCTTTTTCTTGAACTGGACGGCCTGTCCCGTAAATGCCATCGACAGAGCGTAGAGGCTGACGGCAACCGCAATGGCGGCTTCGAAGAAGAGAAACGCAACACCATACTTGTACCATGGCTCATATTCATAGGAATCATCAGGTCGTTTGGAAATTCCACCCATTGTAAATACCTCCACTCTCTATGTTCAAAGGTGCTGCTTTACGATCTCACAGCAATGAGTCATGCCTGCTTCCCCAACCATTTCTCTTTACTGCCGAACCCGTGATCCTCGGGATGAACCTCCCAGTGCATCGCCCAGACATAATAGAGAATGAACGGGATGAACATGAAGACTGCGACCAGAGCATAGCCCCAGTGTATGCCTCCCGTAGAGAACCAGCCGGCAGCCTCGCCGTAGATCAGCGGATAGACGATACCCCCGGCGCAGGAGACGCCGCCGATAAAACCCGTGGCTGTGCCTGGACGCTCCTTGAACATTAGAGGAACGATAGCGAAGGTTCCTCCGGTGCCGAAGCTCACCGTAATACCGAAGATAGCAAGAATGAGCACCGATAGAACCACGTTGTTCTGCAGACCGGCAATGGTCAGCATGATCATGGTTGTGGTTATCGACAACAGAGCAAACATCAACCAGTGAATTCGGGGAGCATAGTCGAGATGCTTGGATATCAGAGGAAATGGGGTCCAGCCCTTGCGCTGCCAGATATCGGATATCCATCCGGAGAAGGGACGGAACAGCGAGGCGTTGAACGACTGCACTGCGGCAAAGGAGCCCGCAGCTATCTGAACATCTTTCAGGGATTCGAAGCCGAGCTGCCTGATTGCGTCTTCAAATCCCATTTTATAGTATCCGGGCAACCACGCATTCATGCCGATTTCGAGTCCGAAACACATGGCATATGCAAGCATCAGCGCAATGGCTGCATGGCGTGTCCAGACAAAGGCCGTATCCCGAAAAGTCGCGGTTTTCTTCGCCATTGCGGCCAGCTCGACCGATTTCGCGGGCACGCCGCGCATAAGTATCCAGAGCGCGATGACGAAAGCCACAACGCCGAGGTGGATGAATGCGGTGTGGTAGTCCAACCCGTAGATCCGTGGAAGCATCAATGCTCCGACACCGGCTCCGACGTTACCGGTTCCTGCATAGAGGCCTTCGGCTATCCCCATCTCCTCCGACTCGAACCACTGGGCCACGTGCTGTATGCCAACCACGAAGGAGATTCCTGCCGTCGCTACGATCACCCGGGTCCAGAAAAGGAAATGGTATTCGGTCATGCCAATCGCCGGACCCAGTGTCTTGGCGTAGGCGGAGAGAATGCTGAATGCACCACATACCACCAGGATCAGCACGAAAGCCTTCGGCGCGCCAAACTTGTCCGCCGCCCACCCGGCGAGCGGCCTGGCGATGGGCGCCGTCCATATTGCGGAACTGGCCAGTAACGCGACTCCCTTGACACTGAGGCCGAACTGGGAGGCGATAGTCGGAACGAACGCCGCACTGGAGAACCAGAGCAGGAAGCACCAGAAAAATGCCACCGCTGCCATTATCAGTTGTTCAACTTTGTGTGTTTTGATGGATGTCATGTTATTACCCCTGGTAGTAGTAGCACACCGAACCGGGTGTCACTCAAACCCATGCCATTTGCAACGGAAATACCGAATCTGTTCCCGGGCCGCAGGATGTGGCGGGGGTATTTCACCCAATCCGCACAGCAGATACAGCGGAATGGACCC
>JALSRO010000388.1 GCA_026984715.1 Chromatiales bacterium
TACTTCTGCAAACATCCGCCGCGCCAGTACACCGACGATCAGGCCTACCGCATGATGGAGGCGTTCCTGAGCGGCAACGAGGTGAAGCTGCATGAAGTGCCTGATACTGGCGGCCGGGAGAGGCAGCCGGCTGCAGTCGCTGGCTGACAGCAAGCCGCTGCTCCCCCTGCTGGGGGTGCCGCTGATCGAGCGTACCATTCGTACCGCCACGCAGGCGGGGGCGGATGAGTTCGTGGTGGTCACCGGTCACGCCGGGGAGCGGGTGCGGGAGTTCCTGCGGGAGCTCTCCGCGCGCCTCGGAGTCCCCATCGAGACGCTGCACAACCGGGAGTGGGCGGAGTGCGACAACGGCAGCTCGGTGCTGGCAGCAGAGGAGGTGCTGCATGCACCGTTCCTGCTGCTGATGGCGGACCATCTGTTCGAGCCGGACCTGATCCGGGATCTGCTGCGTGCCCCGCTGCCGGAGCAGGGCGTCAACCTTGCGGTGGACGGGGCGCTGGAGAATCCGCTGGTCGATCCGCGGGATGTGACCCGTGTACAGCATGTTGCCGGCAAGATCCAGGCCATCGGCAAGGGTCTGGAGCGGTTCAACGGTTACGATACCGGCATCTTCCACTGCACGCCGGCGCTGTTCGGCGCCGTCCGGGAGGCGCGGCGCGAGGGAGAAAGCTCGCTCTCCGCAGCGCTCGGCCGGCTCGCCGCGCAGGGCCGGGCCGGCGCCGTGGATGTGAGCGGCCGTTTCTGGTGCGATGTGGATGACACCGCGGCCCTGCAGCGCGCCGAGCAGGCGCTGCTGCAACGTCTGCGCGGCAAGGGCGGCGACGGCCCGGTATCCCGTTGGCTCAACCGCCCCCTCTCCATCCGCCTGACCCGCCGCCTGGTGAACACCGGGGTGACGCCGAACCGGATCTCCCTGTTCTCCTTCCTGCTCTCCGTGATCGCTGCCGTGCTGTTCATGAGTGGCCACTACGCCACCCTGGTGCTGGGAGGAGTACTGGCGCAGATCGCATCCATCATCGACGGCTGCGACGGCGAGCTGGCGCGCCTCAAATACCTGCAGAGCGACTACGGTGGCTGGTTCGATGCGGTGCTGGACCGTTACGCCGATGCCCTGTTGCTGTTCGGTCTCACCTGGTACGCATTCTCCCACTCGCCCGACATGGGGGTGCTGTTCACCGGATTCATGGCCATCATCGGCTCCTTCATGCTCAGCTACACCGCTGACAAGTATGACGGCCTGATGCGCCAGCGCGGTGGCGGAGTATTGCGCATGGGGCGCGATGTGCGCGTATTCCTGATCTTCCTCGGAGCGCTGTTCGACCAGGTGTTCGCCACGCTGCTGATCATCGCTCTGCTGATGAATCTGGAGACGGTGCGCAGGGTGGTGGTGTGTCGGCCCTGAGCCTGTGATGTTCAACGACAAGCCTCGGCTGAATACGATATATATCGTTGCCGGGTTAATAATAGTATTGCCGGGGGACCGTCGTCCTGCCCGCTGCGGGTAGCGGGAGCTCGTCGATACCGTAGGCCGTCGGATCCGCCAGATCGAACTGTTTCAAACTATTGACCGTATATCTCGTTCTCTTTCCCGCGGCGACAAGCAGATAGCGGCGACCGGCTCCCCTTCCAAGGTGGCGAACCCTGAATCTCCAGCTGTAGTGATCATAGTCTGCAAACCGGACCCGTATGGCCGCTGCGCAGCCGTTTACCGGACGGGGCGTGTGGCGAGTACTCCCCCCGATCGGATACGATATGGTGTCCAAATGTGAACGCACGGGCTTTGACCCACCGGGCCACTCGGTTGTCGTAGTGGATATGTACGTTTGGGAAATCCACTC
>JALSRO010000389.1 GCA_026984715.1 Chromatiales bacterium
CTCAGGCGCCTGGGGATCCCTTTCGCCAGTGGACGGTACCTGCGCAGCATCCCCTTTCTCTTCAACACCTCGAATGCATCGGGGGCCGACACCCAGAACAGGTCGGCGCTGTCGTGGCCCCTCGCCTGCTCCAGATACTTCAGTCCGGCAGTGGTCTTCTTGCTGATGATTTCGACGGAGGTACCCGGATTGTCCTGCTCGAATGCCGACTTGAACACCATGCTCATCTGCTCGGGAAACGAGGTTACGACAACCAGCCGCTCTCCGGAGGCCGCGCCATCTGCGAGAAGGGGACAAGGCGGGAGCAGGAGGAGCAGAAGAACTGCCGACAGCTCTCTTTTCCAGAGGGAGCGCAAGTCGGGAGAACGGGCCAGCAGGGTGCCGAAGGTCATCCGTTGACGAATCCTGATTGAATAGGGTGAATCCTATCTTATTTCGAATGCCCGGCCGGTTTCAATGGATAGCCGGTGAGCCCGTGGCCACAGCGATGGCCATCAGGAGGAGGGGTTGGACAAGGGGACCCGGCAACGGGAGGCCGCCGGGGTTCGGGTTGTCGAAGCCTGTCAGGCCTCGAGCGCTTTTTTGTCAGACTTCCTGCGAGTCAGGCCGGTCTGACCGATGAGTGTCGAGCCGTCAACCCTCTCTGCTCCCGATTCTGTCTTCGGTGCCGTTGATGAGGTTATGGATGTTGCGGTGGTGCCGCCAGATGAGCAGCAGAGAGAGGATGACCGTCATGATCAGGAAGGCCGATGAGTTGGTGAACCAGGCGGTATAGAATGGCGCCAGCAGCGCTGCACAGAGGGCGGAGAGTGAGGAGTAGCGGGTCAGTGCTGCCACCAGCAGCCAGGTGGCCAGTGCCGCCACCCCGACCTGCCATGAGATCCCCAGCAGCACTCCCAGTCCGGTAGCCACGCCCTTGCCGCCCTTGAAGCCGAAGAAGATGGGGTAGAGGTGGCCGAGGAAGGCTGCCAGCCCCATTGCAGCGACGACGGTCTCCCCTGCTCCCAGGAGCCAGCCGCCGAGTACCGCGGTCAATCCCTTCAGCATGTCGCCCAGAAGGGTGATGGCTGCGGCTTTTCTGCCGCCGATACGCAGCACATTGGTGGCGCCGGGGTTACCAGATCCCTGGCTGCGGGGGTCGGGGAGATTCATTATCCTGCTGGTGATGATTGCGGTGGAGAGGGAGCCCAGCAGATAGGCGGCCAGTATGAGAAGCCCATTGAACATTTTCGGTTTCCTGAACGGGAGGTGTAATCTGGTCGGGTGTGAGATTATTATAGCCTCAGATCCGCTTCACATGGCAGCGGTGGCGATTGAAGGGGTATTTGATTTGACTATGGACATCATCTTTCTGCGTGATCTCCGTATCGAGACGGTGATTGGGATTTTCGACTGGGAGCGCCACATCAAACAGGTGGTGGTGCTGGATCTGGAGATGGGCGCCGATATTCGCAGAGCGGCCCGTTCGGACTCCATCGAGGATACACTCGACTACAAGGCGGTGGCGAAACGGTTGACGGCGTTCGTGGGCGATAGCCGTTTCCAGTTGGTAGAGACCCTGGCAGAGCGGATCTGCGAACTCCTTCTCGACGAGTTTCACATCCCCTGGGTGCGCCTGAGCGTCAACAAGCAGGGTGCCGTGAGGGGGGCGACCGATGTGGGGGTGGTTATCGAGCGGGGGCAGCGGCAGTAGGCCGATGGCGAGGGTATTCGTCAGTGTGGGCAGCAATGTGGATCGGCTGCGAAACGTGCGCAGTGCCGTGGCCGCCTTGCGCCGGCAATTCGGGGAGCTGTTGTTGTCGCGCGTCTATGATACCGAGGCGGTTGGATTCGATGG
>JALSRO010000390.1 GCA_026984715.1 Chromatiales bacterium
CCACCGGGTCTATCTGCTGATCTCTACGGCCGCACGGGTAGTGATTGCCACAGAAACCCGCCTGGAGTTGCCTCGTACCCCGGCAGAGACCGCTGCATGGTTCAGCCGGCACTTTGCCACCGATCCGGAGCTGCTGCAGGTCTTCGGTACGGAACAGTGGAGTGCACCGGTGGCCAGCGGCTCCAGTCCTCCCTCCGCCATGATCGTCTGCCCCTGCTCCATGGGGATGGCCTCGGCTATCGCCTGCGGCGCCAGTAACAACCTCATGGAACGGGCCGCCGATGTCATGCTCAAGGAGCAGCGGCGCCTGATCCTGGTTCCCCGGGAGAGCCCGTTCTCCGCCATCCATCTGGAGAATCTGCTCAAGCTGGCCCGCCTGGGAGCAACCATCTTGCCTGCCAGCCCCGGATTCTACCACCAACCACAGAGTATCTCCGACCTGGTCGACCAGGTGGTGGGTCGGATCCTCGACCACCTGCAGATAGATCACGATCTGGTTCCACGCTGGGGGTATGGGGACCATGATTGACTCGCTGTCGACCCCCGCGGCCAACCCTCCTCCACATCAGCGGCGGAAAGGGAAATGAAGATGCGCTATCCCCCCGGCTCCCGGCTGGAGATCCCACTCTTTCCCCTGCGCACCGTCCTGTTCCCCGGTGGTTCGATGCCACTGCGCATCTTCGAACCACGCTATCTGGAGATGGTGAGTGACTGCTTCAAGTCGGACTCCCCCTTCGGCATATCCCTGATCCGGGAGGGGTCCGAAACCGGCAGGGCAGCGACGTTTCAGGAGATCGGCACCCTGTGCAGCATCAGCTACTGGCAGACCCTTCCCAACGGAATGCTGGGGATAACCGTGCAGGGGGGGCAACGCTTCCGCATCCTGAGCAGCCGAACGTTACCCAGCCAGCTCACCCGCGCCAGTGTCGAACTGCTTCCCGACGAGAGAAGATCCCCCATCCCGGAGCAGTGCCGTCATGCCCCTCTCATACTGAACAGGATGCTGGAGCAGCTGGGAACCCCCTACAACAAACCCCCCACAGATTTCCAGGACGCCACCTGGGTAGGGTGCCGACTGGCGGAACTGCTGCCCCTGCCGCTGAGCGAAAAGCAACACCTGCTGCAGCTCACCGATCCGCTGCAGCGTCTGGATCACTTGTACCGGCTGCTGGAGAAACTGGGTATTCACCCATCCGGAGCAGAATGAGCCGCCCATCCCACTGCACCGTCGGCGGCGGGTGGATCTGCCGCGACACCTGGCGAAAGAGCAGGCCCGGCAGCCGTTCGACATCTTCGAGAAAATCATCCAGTGGCCGGATAAAGTCGCTCTCGGTACGGCCCACGGTAACCAGACCGGCCACGCGGGAAAAGTGAAGGTAGCTGACCTCCCCCTGCCACAACGGGAGAGTATTCGGCAACAGCAGAATGTCGGTCGGCCACAACCTCAGCACAAGCAACCGCTGTGCCCCCGAAGTGGGGCGCACCATCCGCAATACCTCGTGCCGGCCATCGTTCACCTGGGGCAACACCGGCAGTTTCCCCATCTCCATATCCGGCGCCAACATATGCAACAGATGGGCAAGGTCGAAGGGCGGCGGAACCTGCCAGCCGGCTCCGGTCAGGGCGGCGCGCACCTCGTCGATGGTTCCCGCCCACTGCAGCGTCAGGGGCTGGTTTCGCAGACTGCGCAGATCGCCGCGATAAGCAGGCAGAGTATTCCACGCCCCGTTCCACCACCGTTTCATCTCCAGTTGCTGGGTGCTTCGCGCCGAAACATAGCGCTGCATCTCGTGCTCCAGCCGGGCTTCTGCCCAAACTCCGTTGATAGAC
>JALSRO010000391.1 GCA_026984715.1 Chromatiales bacterium
CCCTGTAACGGGTGCTGCTCCATACCCGACTCCAGAACGCTGACCTTGCCTACGGCCCTGAGCCGTTCCAGCCCGGCATCGGGGTTCAACACAGCGATACCCGCCGAATCGTAGCCACGGTACTCCAACCGCTTCAGCCCCTCCAGAAGGATCGGGGTAACGTCCCGCTCCGCCACGGCACCAACAATACCACACATAGATTTATGCTCCCCTGTTCATCTTCATCTGCCGGCGAAACAGAGAGTACTCATCGTACACAGGATTGGTACGAGACACTCCTCCCCTTCCGGACAAACGGTTGATATTGAATCATGACAAGCCCCTCAGGCCAGCACGATCCGGGCCTGCATGAAAAACAGCCACCCCGGATTCGGGATCGCGCTGCGCATCGGCTGGAGGGTCAGTTCTGCTCCCTTTTCTTGACCGGCCGGCTCCATCCATGAACGGTTTTCTGCCTTGCACGGCTCAGGGTAAGTTCCCCCGGCGGCGTATCGTGCGTTATGGTGGAACCGGCCCCGATGGTGGCTCCTGCCCCCACCTCTACCGGGGCAACCAGCTGGGTATCCGAACCGATGAAGGCATCGTCGCCGATGACCGTGAGATGCTTGTTGGCCCCGTCGTAGTTACAGGTGATTACGCCGGCACCAACATTGACTCCACTCCCCACCCTGCTGTCACCCACATAGCTGAGATGGTTGATCTTGGAACCATCTGCCACCTGACTCTTTTTGATCTCCACAAAGTTACCGATGTGCACCCGATCGGCCAACCGGGTCTCCGGACGAATCCGGGCAAAAGGCCCAATCCGGCACTCCGCTCCGATATCGGCCTGCTCCAGAACGCTATGGCTGTTGATACGGCTGCCCGCCGCTATGGTCACATCGCGCAGATAGCAGTTGGGCCCCACCGAGACCCCATCACCCAAGGTTACCTTCCCTTCGATGACAACGTTGACATCGATCTCCACGTCCTTCCCCGTCAGCAGCTCGCCGCGCAGGTCGAAACGCTCCGGATCCCGCAGAGTCACCCCCGACATCATCAGCTCTTCGCAGCGGCGGCGCTGATAGTCACGCTCCAGCTGCGCCAGCTGCACGCGGTTATTGACCCCCATCACCTCAGCCTCGAAACCCGGGGAAACCGTCTGAACAGCCACCCCGTCATCCACTGCCCTGGCGATGATATCGGTCAGATAATACTCCCCCTGGGCGTTGTCGTTGTCCAGGGAATTCAACCAATGCTGCAATCTCGCTGCTGAAACAGCGAGCATTCCGGTATTGACCTCCCGGATAGCACGCTGCTGCTCCGTGGCGTCCTTCTCCTCGACGATGGCCAGCACGGCACCCGAATCATCGCGAACGATACGCCCATATCCCGAAGGGTCGTCAAGATGCGTGGTCAACAGCCCCAACCCCTCCGATGCCGCTGCCGCCAGGCGCCGCAGCGTGGCCGCGGTAATGAGAGGAACATCACCATAGAGCACCATCACCGTGTGGTGCTCCGGAATGGCTGGAACTGCCTGGTTGACGGCATGGCCCGTGCCAAGCTGCTCCGGCTGCTCCACCCATTCGACGCTATTGTCACTCAGGGCGGAGCGCACCTCTTCTCCGCCATGTCCGTACACCACATAGACATCTCTGGCGGAGAGCTTCCGCGCGGCATCTATCACATGCTGCAGCATGGGTTTGCCTCCCACTGCATGCAATACCTTGGGCAAGCGGGAGCGCATCCGCGTTCCCTGCCCCGCCGCTAGAATGACCACGCTGAGTTCTGACATGAGCCGTCTGAATTTAATTTAGTCCGTTGTTTTTTTCGGTAT